>CBETPM010000010.1:0-12672 GCA_965538135.1 Candidatus Bathyarchaeota archaeon | reverse complement strand
AACACCACCGCCAAAACCAATAGAAGAAATCACAAGCGAAATAGAAGAGAAAACAGAAGAAACTGAACCAACAGTGGTTGAAGAGGAAAAAGAGAAAAAGCCTGGAAGAAAGAGGAAAAGCGAAAAGTAACAATAGCTTTCTAAAAACTTTCCAAGAATTTCGTTTCCTTTAATTCTATTTCAGAAGCCAAACATTTTCAACGCGAAATGTAAACCTATGTAAACTGCTGCAGAAATTCCAAACATAAAAGCCATTGCTTTTGGAGAAATAGAAACAAACGGTGTTTCTTCACCCTTGGGCTGTATTTCATATTCCTTAATTTCATGGGTTTCAGCATCTACGCGCACAATAGCTATCAGTTTTTTCATCTCCACTTCCACCATATAGAGAGTTTCTTCCAGAGAAACTCTTTTAGGCTTTAGACCACTTTTATGTCCAATCCTTTTAAGAAATCCGGTAGCAATTGCTGTAACTGTTTCAGCATTCAATGGTTTACTCTGAGAAGTTGCGGATGTGATGGCTGCGTTTCTTCTCTGTAAGGTTGCTGACAACTATGCTGTCTCCTACTTATTTAACAGGGAAGACCCCAGATATTTAAAAGGGCATGTGTGTATCATTTGCAAACAACCTATTCTGTTAGATTCTTAAGCATACACTGCACAATTTTTTCACATGTCATACATTCTTCCGGGATATTTTCTTTTTTAGCGCGTTCGCCAAGATAACCAAAATGATGGGGGCACTCTTGTTTTTCAAGAATTAGGGATTGCTTTTTTGGTTCTAGGATAGGTGTTTCTTCCATGCTTGTCTTTGCTTTTTTTGTAGATTTTGGTTTTTCTTCTTCAACTGGTTTTTCTTTTTCTATTGTTATTTCTGCTAGACAGTAAGGGCAAGCATCATAAACCTCTATTTTTTTAGCACTTTTATTTTCAGCTTTTAGAGGATTGGTGAAAACTTTACCACATAACGGATTGGGACAGGTGTAAGTGTGCTCTTCGCTTGCTAAGTCTTTTTTCTTTGGGATAGTAATTCCTCCTTTTAGGTATAAACTCTGATTCTGAGTTTATAGTATTAATGAATCTAAAATTAATATTCTAAATACCTACTCCCAGTGAAACTAGAATCTACGGAGACGCCAACTTTTTAAGGTCTTCTTCACCTTCCGCATAGCCAGAAGCGATCAAAACATCGCCTGCTTGAATTTTTGTCTCAGGTTTTGGCCTGATACATCTTTCTCCTCTTTTTATGGCGAGAACCCACATGCCTGTTTCTTCTGGAACTTTAGTCTCCCGCAAGGTTTTATTTACAAGTGGAGAGTTTTCAGATACAGCTACATGTGTGACTGTTTCTTCAGCTTCTTCTATTGTGATTTTAAGCACAGGATGCGGTTCTATTTCTCTCAATACAACTTCAGCTATTTCCGCAGCTGCGTCTGCTATTTTTTCGGTTACGACTCCAAGCCTTATTAACCCTAAGAAACCCTTAACTTCGTTCTTTTTAAAATCACTTGACAAAACTAGTAGTTCAAAATCTGTGTGCAATTTATCAACATATTCCTCTAGCTTCTGCACTTCTTCAGCCAATTCTTTGCTATTCATCAACAAAGAGGAATAGGCTAAATCCATCATTAATTCTGAAGTATCCTTAAGCTCAACAAATTTCTCTACAATTTCCTCGAATTTTTGTCTACGTTCCTTAGACATGCAGCTAATCCTCCAATCTTCGTCGTTTTCCTTCGCAGAGTTCTTTGAACTCTTTTAAACCAGTAGAAGTGCCGCGGGCAATGAGAATGTCGCCAATTTTTATCTCTTCTTTCTCTTGGGGGTCAATTATCCAATCTTTGTTTCGGCGAATTGCAATTACGTCAACGCCCATCCGTGCTGCCAGTTCTAATTCGCCTATTACTTTTCCGGCTAACACAGAGTTGTTTGCAACTTCCACTCTTGTTAAGCGTTCTTCAACTTTTTCGAAAATTTCGCCCACTATAGGGTGTATTCCAATGTTTTGGGTAACTATGGCAGCTATATCTGCGGCAGCATCAGAGATTTTGTCTGCGGCTGATGCCACAGTAGATACGCCAGTTAAGGCTTCAGCGTCTTTTGGGTCTCTTGCTGCAAGCATTATTTCCATTTCTAGTAGGTAGGATAGGATGTCAACGCGGTTTTCAAGCTCTAAAACGTCTTCTGCTAGTTCTTTATCGTTAAAAAGAGCCGCAGAATATGCCAAGTCTATCATTAATCCTGAAAGGTTCTTCATTTCAAGCAAAAGCTCTCTCACTGATATTGGGCGATATTCGATTTTTTCGAGATGGGGCATATTTTTGAGGGCGCTCCAACTAACAATATCATAGAAGGCTTTTAATTAATTATTCTTTTCTAAAATTCAGATTATCCTATTAAAAATAGTGCTGCGAGCAAGGCTATGGTTGTTATGCTGTCAGCTATGGCGCTTTCAATGGGAATAACAAAATTGTCTGGGTCTAAGCCCTTCTGAAATGTCAAAATTGCCACTGCATAAGATATCAAAATAATTGCCGACACTGCAAATAAGTTTGTTGTTAACAAAAGGGCTGCAAAACTGAGAAGGGCAGAAAACGAAAATATATTGTTTACATATAGTGATAAAGCTGAAAATAGAAGGAACATTATTAGGGATGCTGCCCATGCAGCAAAAATTTGTTTAGAATGGTCTCGCATACTAGAGAAAGAAGGTTTAAGCAAACCTAATGCAAGTTTTGTTGTTGCCGTAGACCCGACAACAGAACCTACGTCTCCAACAGTGTCAATTAAAGCTGGGTAAACATTGTAAATTTCCTTACGTCCTTCTACAAGAGAGCTTATTCTGTTAAGAACTGTGCCAGTTACATTAACAATAAAAGCCACGATTACTAACGTGGCAAAAGACTCTTTTATGGTCTTAACAAACTCGTCTTTTCTGAAATCTCGTAAAGTTATGTAAAAACTCAGGAATATATGAAATAGCGCAGCTAAAACAACGATGTAGTTAGAAAATCTGTATAAACTAAGCGTTAGAATGTAGCACAGCGTTATGAATATGTCCGCTACAGTTGACATTATCGGATATTCAATAACATCGGGGTCTAAACCCTTCTTAAAGGTTGTAAAACCAACGCTCATCGTGAAAAAAGAAAGAACCAATCCAAAAGTCATGGTTGAAACAACAACAGCAAATATATCAAAAAAGCCTGCAGGAGAAACTTCCCAGAAAAAGATGCCAAAAAGCATTGAAACGCCACTCATGACGATGCTGGTTCCTAAAGTTATAACAATCATTGCATCAAATAACGCGTAAAAAGTCTTAGTGTTTCCAAAAAATTTTGGGTAAACAGTACCTAAGTGCAATGCTGTGCCTAAACGTCCACTAAACAATCCGCTTATCATTCCCCTAGCACTTAAAATGGCAGGATAAACCGCTATAGTCCATGGATATAATTGGAAAATATCAAAGTAGTAAGCCACAAGAAAACCAGCTAGTATACCGCCAAAGTCAAAGGAATAAGCTATAAGGGCTTCTCGAAAAGTTTTGGAAAATGCTTGAGAATTTTTAGAATTTGTCATCGGCTAAAAGCCTCCTGCTTTTTGAAAAATTGGCAAGCGTTAAAGTGTGCTAGTTCATATGCGCCAACACTTTGAGGGCTCTCTATCTTGGGCAACTGTATTGAAAAGCGTGGATTGTTGTATGGAATGTTGGCTAGCTTCATCTTGTGCACCTTCTGCACTTTCTGCACCTTCGCCCATCCATATACACCTCTTGGATAGAGCCCTTTCTCGTGAGCTTTTAAGCTCCACTCTCATTTTCGCTCCTAAACCCTAGAGAGTGATACGATTCTTTAAATAGGTTTCCAATAATGATTACGCAAAATTCATATTGAAAATTCATAACGGTTATAATTTTTCAAATTCTAAAGCCTTTGCTGTCAAAGGTGGAAATATTGTATACTGCATGGATAAAAATTGATGAAACACTTCCATGGATTGAGATAAACAAAGATTATGCCACAAAAAAAGAAGCTAAAAAAGCAGCCAAAAAAGTGTTAAACAACGCAAAAATAAGAATCGCAAAAGTTTCAAGAAAAGAGAAGGTAAGAGTTGTGGCTACAACAAAAGCTTCACACAAAAAATAAACTTGCATTCTCTTCAGATCAATAAAGCTCCATCAAGTAATTCCGTAATTTTCTAAAAGTTTCCATTTCTTGGTTAATTTTTCTTTCTGCTTCGAAATCATCTAGCTTTGATGTCTCTTTTATGAAGGTTCCAACTTTTCCTATCCAAAGAATTCTTAAGGCATCCAACATACGTTCTCTTTCTATTTGTTTACAATGCTTAAAACCAGCAAGAAAAGAATAAACGATTTTTGCCCAAGTTTCACTCGAAAAAGAAAACTCTTTTGGCTTTGCTTTTTTAAGGTTTTCAATGTTTCTGAATAAGCTATCAGGCAGGAGTTTCTGGTAAAGTGTCTTATAACTTTCAAATCCCTTCTTGTAAGTTCTTGTAATGCTTCGCAGACTTACGGAAACTGGTTCAGGCGATACTGGAACCTTCTTTTTGCCTATGATTTCAACTTTTTGGAAGCCCGAAGTTTTCTTCCAGCTTGCCTCATAATTTTCAATGCATGTAAACATGGAGCCTATGACTTCTCTAAACATGGAAGCTAAATGTTTTGAAGGATCTTTTGGCTCATGAATTTTTGTTCCCAAAAAAGCTTGTTTTACTTTGAACTCTCTAGCTAATGCAGTGTGCGTTTCAAAAATGTCTATGCCAAATCTTGGCACATAAGGTGTCCGCCATAGCGGAGATTCCAAAAGTTTTTGAACAAGCTCTATTGAAAGACCAAAATCTCCGCCAATAGGTTGTCTAATTTCCCTACAGTATATACTTGAAGTGATGGGATAGCAAAGAAAATTGGTGATCGTGCCATCATATTTATGTCTTACATAAAGTGGGGCTACAAATCCTGCGCCAGCAAATATAGGCGACAATAATAGTTTAACCCAGTCGGGAGTTACGCTGCGCAAGTCAGAATCTAGAAGTGCTATTGCTTTGGCTTCAAGCAGTTGTGCGGCTTCAAAGATTGCTCTGATAGCTGAGCCTTTGCCAGACGCGCCTACATAAATTGTGGAAAACAGTTGGGCTTTAAAAGGTAGGCGCATAGAGTTTACTACAGTTAAAGTTCCATCCGTAGAACCGCCATCAGAAACAAAAATTACTGATTTCCGTTCTGGGAAATGAGTTTCAAGCCCTTTTGCAGCTTGATACACCACATAGTTAACTGTGTGAGCATTGTTGAAGGAGGGAATCCCAACAATAATATCAGCTGCTTTTTTTTTCAGAGCTTTCCGTGTGACGGATGGCAAGGCAGAACGGTAAACCTTTTTCATATTTAGTTTTCCATCGCAACCAAATGTAGCAGATTCTTACACGTAATCAGTTAAATATTTTATTAACAGGCCATTTACAATGTCATTCAAACGAAAGCGAGGGAGGTTGTTTAAACGTCTAAAATAGGAATCGTACACTATACCGCGCCCCCAAAAAACATTGCTGGCGTAGAAGTAGTAATCGATTGCCACTCAAAATTTTTAACTAAACACGGACATGAAGTTCGAATAATTTTTGGAAAAGGGGGAGGACTAGAATATAGCGCTTTAGAGGAATGTAAGATTCTACTTCTTTCACCCGAAAATCCTCGAGTCCAAAATGTGCAAAAAGAGATCCTTGAAAAAAAGAAGGAAACTGAAAATTTTATAAAATTGAAAGAAGATTTGAAAAAGGAACTAAAAAAGGCTTTTTCAGATCTCAATGCATGTATTGTTCATAATATTCCATCTATGCCGTTTAACTTTGCGGCTACCGCTGCCATAAATGAGCTTGCAGACGAGGTGAAAGCACGTTTTATTTTTTGGTTACATGATACCGTCCTTGTCAGAGACGAATGGCAAGATTTTATCGATAAATTTCCATTAACGTTACTACATCACAAAAACGAAAGAATCATTTTTGTAACTCCCACTAATTACAGAGCGAAACAGTTTGCCTCTTTAAAACCGCCTTATGACATTCCTAAAATGATTGTAATTCCCAATGGAGTCAGCGTAGAAGAATATTTGAAAATAGATGGTATTACCAAACAGCTGATGAAACGTCTCGGCCTCTCGTTTAATGACTACATAATAGTTACACCGGTTCGAATACTGCCAAGAAAAAACATCGAGCTCGCGCTAAACGTAGTTCACGAACTAGTCCACCTTACAGGAAAAAAGAGAAAAATAAAATTACTTATCACAGGTCCTCCAGGCACAGATGCTGAATCCTTGGCTTATGAAAAAAAGCTTAAAAAGATTGTAAAAACGCGTAGACTGGAAGACAATGTTATTTTCTGCCATAACTTGGTAGGTTTTAAAAGGCATTTTTCTAACAACAGAATTGCCAAGTGGAGCGTTGCAGACGTTTACAACATAGCCGACCTTATCTTTATACCGAGCAAAGAAGAGGGATTTGGGCTTCCAGTAATAGAAGCCGGAGCAGCCAGAAAGCCTGTCTTCTGCTCAAGAATTCCACCTTTTCAAGAACTGATTAGAGAGGACATTGAAGGTTACATGTTCGATTTAAATAATGCACCAGAAGATATCGCCTTTCGAATTTATAAAATGATGCTCGAAAGCACTGTAGACAACAATTTTGATCAGGTTATAGAGAAATATGATTGGGAGTCGATAGTTACAAAAAGGCTGATACCGTTACTTTTATGAAAACTGAATGTCTGAGGCGCGCCCTTGCAGATTTCTGTAATAATACCTACCTATTGGACATCTACTAAACAGGAAATTCAATGTTTGAAGCAGGATGCTGTATATGACCATCCCACTTCAATAGAAGGACAAGGCACCCTTTCACGATTATTAAACAGCCTAAAGAAAACAGATATACCAAAAAAGTCGGCGATAATAACCATTATAACAGCAGCAACTCACCAAGCTCTAGAAAAGAAAGCGGAAGAGAAGGTCAAGGAAATTTTATGCAATTATGAAAACTATTTTAATGTAAACCAATTTTCAGCCTCTACCCTAAGAAAACTGACATTGAAAGAAAAGAAATTATCAAGACTTCTCAGTTTTTACGGCTATTCGAATGTCCGGAACCTAGGGTTAGCAACGGCTCAAATTCTCAATTCAGACGTTCTAGTGTTTCTAGATGACGACGTTATCGTCAATGACAAAGAATATTTTCACAAAGCACAAGAATTCATCGGGGACCAAATAAACGGTCAATTAATTGGTGGCATCACTGGCTACTATGTAGATGAAAATGGTAGTTATTATCTAAGTGTTGACAGAAAAGCTTGGTGGAGAACGGGATGGCCGAAAGAAGAAAAGATGAATCTAGCTTTTAAAGTGATAGAAAGCAGACGAAGGCTGGTAGAAACTCCTTTCGCCTTTGGCGGCAACATGATTCTTCACTGGAAAATGTTTGAAAAAATTCCCTTTGACCCCTACATAACTCGCGGTGAAGATATGGATTTCCTTGTAAACGCTGAAATGTTTGGCTTCAAATTTCTTTTGGACGTAAAGTTAAACGTGGTGCATATTCCCGGAAAAGGAAAGAAGTTATGGACGGAGATGCAACAAGATTTGTACAGGTTTCTCTATATGCGAGAAAAACTTCTATCACAAAAATACGTCAAGAAAATAAGAAAATTAGCTATTTCAAACTTTGAACCATACCCAGGCTATTTCTTATATGCACTAACACCGATTAGATTCTCAATTTCAAGTATTCTAAACAGTTTGCACTCTGTTATGGAAAGAGATTATGAAGGTTTTAGAAACTTCACTAGAAATTTAGCACATATTCCTTCCGCCATTAAATTCGCCAAAAAACATGCCCTATACTATTTTAAATTTCAGAGAAAATGGGCGGAAATTATGCCAGAGATAAGGGGTAATGAGGAATTAAGAGAAATTTTAGGCAATGCCGTCTAGCCTTTTCTTGTGCTAACTTAAAAGACCACATTCTTTAAGTCTTGACCATGTGCTTTGATTGCATCTTCTCCGAAGCATCTCCTTTAAAACAAAGTAGCTCCGCGTTCTCTCGCTTATTCTTCGCCAAGAAGGATAATTAAAATACCGTGGCCTCTTTTCCCTAGACTTGCCTTCTAAAACCTCAAAAATAACCTGTTGCAGTCTTCTTTTCTTCTTCAAATCATCCTCCCGAGAATAAACCAAGCCCTTTTCCACTTCTTCAACTTGCGAAGCTACCTTTTCATATTCGTCCAAAAGACTGGTAACAGTTTCTTCATAAGAAACAATAACTTGTTCTTTTTCCTCCCTTGTTAAAGGTCTTCCAACTTTTTCATTAATTAAACGGAAAACAAAATCCACTATTTGATAAGCCATGTTTTCAAGATTTTCAAAACTTTGCCCTATATGACGGTAAATCTCCAAATCCAATTGTGCTATGGAAGATGGACCGATTAAATCATAGGTTTGAAACAGCAGAGAAGTTTCTATGGCGTAGCTATTAGGAAAACTTAATCTTTCCATAGTATCTCTAGAAACAGCAAATTCTCCAGCAAGAGGAGTTCTTACGCTTTCCAATCCCATATACAGCTTAAAAGTTTCAACAATAGACCTCAAAAGAGGAATTACAAGAAGACGGGAAATACGTCCTCCAAGAATCCATTTTCGTGGATCTGTCTTCGTAACAGTCAGTCGATTGTAGTATGCCTTAACAAGTTTAATGGCTGCCTCTTGAAGGTTCCAAGAGTATATGATGGGATGGCAAAGCCCGGTTACGTATTCTTTCTGAAAATTCATTATGTCTGCATCCACAAAACATAAGATGTCGCCACGTGCTAAAGGAACTGAAAGCCATAGTCCGGAGCCTTTTCCTGGAAGAATGCCGAAATATCCGGTTGCACCAAACACCCCATATTTTGCAAGCAATTTGGCTATATTCTGGTCGAATTGATGGACTACCTTAAGAAAGAAATCGATAAGCCCTCTTTTTGCTCTTTCTTTTTGACTTCTGTATTTGTTAAGTAAATCCACTTGCTCTCTGAAAAGACCGAGCTCTTCATAGGCTATTTTTACAGCCTTTTCGAGAACTGTGAAGTCCGGCTCTCCATTTTCATTTTGTGTAGCGCCCATAATAATTATCTCATCTAAATAGCCTACATCTACCAACTCGCTGCATTGTGCTAGGATTCTGTGAAGTGTAGATTCTTCTATTTCAAGAATCCCTTCGGGTTCAAATTTTGTGGGGATTACAAGAGAAATTGATAAAGGCGAAGTTAAGCCACCCTCGTCTAATACAAAAGTGTTAAACTTTTCTTTTATACAATCTTCAAATGCGAATCTCCGATAGCTACCTAAGTCTAACACTTTACCTTCTTTTGAAAACATTTCTATCCTTCAATAATTGTTACAGCTCTCTAAAAAAGTTTTCAATCTGTTTATTAACTCGTAAAAATCTGTATGTACAACTATATCAGCAACCTTGGTGATAACCTCATCTTTGGGGCGGAAGGCTACTCCAATCTTGGCCTTTCTAAGTATGCATAAATCGCTTTGTGAATCGCCTACTGCAAGTGTTCTGTTGTCTTTTATCGAATGTTCCTTTAGAAGTTCGTTCATAACATGCAACTTGCAGACAGCCTTTTTCTGACAGTTCTGTTGTCCTTCTTTTTCCCAGCCCATCGGCATAACAATATTCCCCGTAACAACTCCCTCGTGTATTTCCAAAATGTTGCCTTTCACGATGTCTATGCTCAACTTTTCGGCTAACCTATGTGCGAGAAACTCGTAAGAGTCAGTTACTATTGCAGTAACAAAATTTTTAGACTTAAGAAAATTTACAAACTCTTTTGCTCCATTCGCAATTGGAATCTTATCAAAAATTTTCTCCAACTTTGAAGCCTTTATTCCAGAAAAAAGCTTAGCAATTTTTAAGCTTACTTCATAAGCCCACATATTTTTAGAAGCTTTGTCAATTTCCACAAGACTATCTAAAAATCCTAACTTTTCACATAACACGTCAACCGTTCTATGCTCTAAAAGTGTTCCATCCATATCTAAAATGGCAAGCCACTTCATGAAAGAACCTCACGATAAACTTGCAATGTTTGTTCAGCTGCCTTATCCCAAGAAAAAAGCCGTAAAACCCTTTTTCTCGCTTCCAAACCCATACTAACACGTCGCTCCTTATCCTTCAACAAAGAAATCAAAGCCTCAGCCAACGCCCTAACATTTTTCGGCTCAACTAGTAATCCTGTACGGTTATTTTCTACAACTTCTGGTATAGCACATGTGTTAAAGGCTACCACTGGTTTTCCACACGCTTGAGCTTCAGCCGGCGTTAACCCGAACCCTTCCCAAAGACTAGGATAACAAAAAACATCACAGCATGCGTAAAAGTTAGAAACAACATCCTCGGGAACATACCCTGCGAAAATAGCGGCTTTTTCAATCCTTAACCTTTTAACAAGCCGCCAGAGGTCGGGAGTATCGTAACGGATAGCGCCGCCTATCAAAAATTTAGCTTTAGGCAACTCTTTTAAAACAAGGGGAATAGCCTCTATTAGAAACTGCACACCCTTATATGGGGCTAACCTACCCAAATAAAGAACAACGGGCGAATCACCTAATCCATAAGCTTTTCTAACATGTTTTCCGCTTACTTTAGGATTAAATCGTCTTGTATCTACGCCATTGTATATAACTCTGATTTTATTTTCTTCAACAAAATACTTTGTCATCAGTTCCCTTTTCAAAAAGTTGCTTACAGTAATTATTTGATCTACTTTAAAGCGAAAAGCAAAGAATGTTCCGATTCTGTGATCTATCATTTTAACTTTCTGCTTATAACTTCGCCACGGTCTTATAGGTGCAAAACCGTGATAGGTAAACACGTGGGGTTTTTCAAGAAAATGGGCAGCAACGTTTCCCGCAAAAATACCTGGGTGATACTGCGTATGCACCAAGTCATAATTCTCCAATACTTTTAAACTTTTAAAGGGAAAAATAAGGTTTCTAAAAAAGGGAACTGTTTCCCCTCTAAAATCAATTTGATAAACTTTTATTGCTTCAAGTTTAGTTTCAGCTTCTCGGCATATGATGGCAACTTCATTTCCAGCTTTTTCCACTCTCCTCGCAATTTCTGTTATATGATTAACTAGACCAGACCCTCTATGCAAAGATGACCGCACATAGGCTATTCGCAAAATTTAACCCCTCTCACATAAGTAAGATTGCTTAACGTGAAGTAAAGAGTGCAAGTATAGTTTCTTTAAAATATTATAAGTTTTACGCGTTGTTTTAACCCATATGTTCCTTACCTTATATGAAGCAATGTGTGTAATATTATGAACGGTTATGAAGGTTACCTTTGTAATAATAACAAAAAATCATCCTCAGAAAATAAGGTGCCTAGTAGATTCTATTTTGAAAACAAAATTAAATTCATTTTCCATAGTTTTAATAGATGACAGCCAAAACGAAAAATTTCTGGAAACCACAAAGTTTCTCCAATCCTTAGCTGTACCTTTTGAACATCTTAGCTCCCTTCAAGCAGCAGAACATGCCAAAAACACTTTGGAAAAAATCAAACTCTCCAAGGAAAAAAGGATTTTCATAGAGGACTGCGTGGGGTTAACGTCTCCTTTCGATGGTTATCAATCAAATTTCAAGAGCGGGTTACAGTTTGCTCCCTATTCTCCTGCAAGAAACCTAGGGATTTATTGCGCCGTAAAATCTTTCAATCCGAAAACAATTATTTTTTTAGATGATGATTGTCTACTTCTCCATCCAGAAAAGCTAGAAGCACATCTGAAGCTGTTAAGAACAAAATTAGGTAAAAAAAAGATTGTCGCAGTATCGGGACTTTACAAGGATATCCTAACATCTAAAAAAGTGAAAGAAAAGACTTCCGAGAAAATTGTAGCAATTCTTCGTGGAATGGATTTCTTCTTAAGAAAGTCGTTTAAGGTGAAAAGAAAGTTGTGCTTTGAAGTTATGCCGCCCCATATGTTGGGAGGCACACTTATTCTGAGTAGAGAAGTTTTTCTAAATATTCCATTTGATCCTTATGTTGCGAGAGGTGAAGATCACGCATACGCTTTAGATCTAAAAAGTTTCTTAGGAAAGAAGAGAATTGCTGTTAGGGATAATCGTTTCATCGTTGGGCATCTAAAAGAAGAAAGGCAGAGAAAAGACAATGTAAACATTCTCCGAGATATTTTCAGGTTTATGTACATGCGTGCGAAAACGGGATGTTCATTTATTCCATTTTTTACCTTTAGATGGTTCTGTATTTCTCTTTTCCAATTGGTTCTAAATCCTTCGCTATACAAGCAAAGGTTTAATGAACTGGCAACTCTATTGTTTCATGCACCTAAATTCGCAAAAAACAATTCAAACAAATATAGATCAAACGTGAAAGCTTGGAAACATTTCCTGAAGACATTAGAAATTGGCATGGGGAAATAGATCAGAACTGGTTTAAATCCTTGTTTTTTATGTAAACATGAGAATTCCGTTTGTGAATTCTCATTTGAGAAGACAAGGTCTAGCTAAGCTTTGATTCTTTTATTCTTCTGATTTGGCAACTAAAGGTACTATTGTGTACTTAACCTGTTGAATTCCCCTCATTGCCCGT
>CBETPM010000009.1:0-13942 GCA_965538135.1 Candidatus Bathyarchaeota archaeon | reverse complement strand
GGCGCCTCAATAATAACCATAATGGAGGAAGGCGACGAAGAAATCAGAAACCTAGCAGATGATTATGTGGAAATTCCAAGGGGGGTTCCTGAAGTCTTATCCCCTATACCATATGTTATTCCATTGCAGCTTCTTGCCTATTACATGGCTGTAGAAAGAAAATACAATCCAGACACGCCGAGAAACTTGGCAAAATCCGTTACAGTAAAATAATTTCACCTGAAATTTTTCATATCTTTTAAATGTATCTTTTCAGACTATTTCTCGGTGCTACGAGTGGAGAAAAGAGACTGGGAAAAACTAATTGAAAACCTTATAAGAGAGGGAATTCTACGCACCCCAAAAGTTATAAAAGCCATGCGTTCCGTGCCCCGCGGAAATTTTCTTCCAGAAAATATGCAATCTTACAGTGCAGTGGATACACCCCTCCCTATAGGTTTCGGGCAAACCGTCTCTGCACCCCACATGGTTTCCATAATGAATGAAGCTCTCCAACTTGAAGTAGGTCAAAAAGTTTTGGAGGTTGGGGCAGGCTCTGGATGGCATGCCGCCACAATAGCTGAAATAGTTGCACCCAGCGAAGCGCCTAGAAGCGAGTGGGGCCACGTCTACACTGTGGAAATAATTGAAGAGTTGGCTGAATTCGCGAGAAAAAATGTTAGAAACGCAGGTTATAGTGATAGAATAACAATAATCTGTGCTGACGGCTCTATAGGGTATCCGGCGAAAGCGCCTTATGACCGTATAGTTGTTACCGCTGCGGCGCCGGATGTTCCACAACCTTTAATTGAACAGATAAAACCTAAAGGGATAATGCTAATCCCCGTAGGAACTGTCCATCTGTTCCAAAACCTGATAAAAGTAACAAAGAGCACTGACGGGAGAATAAGGAAGGAAAATCTTGGTGGAGTTGCTTTTGTGCCTTTAACGGGATGTTACGGGCATAAATTTTAGGTTAATTCTAATTTTTCTTTGTAGGCTGTTAAGTCCAAGAAGCCATGTCCACTGATATTCATGCATATAACTTTTTCCTCGCCAGCTTTTTCAGCCTTTAACGCTTCATCTATTCCCGCTCTGATCGCGTAACTTGATTCCGGTGCTGGCAGCCAGCCTTCGCTTTGGAGGAAAGTCCTAGCAGTTTCAAAGATCGCCTTCTCATCAGAAGGATAGGCTACAGCCTTAACCGTGTTGTGATGTCTCAATAAGCTTATTATTGGAGCCGCTGCATGGTATCTTAAACCGTCAGCTTTAATGGGCGGCATCTCCACTTTATGTCCTAGAGTGTACATTTTTAGAAGTGGTGTATGTTCAGCTACGTCGCCGAAGTCGTATTTGTATTCGCCCTTGACAAGGTTTGGTGCAGCTAGAGATTGAGCTGCAAGAAATTCGCATTCCCTTTTCCCTTGTAAAACCTCCCCTATAAAAGGTAAGGCTATTCCGCCGAAATTAGATCCGCCGCCTAAACATCCAACTATTAAATCTGGTTTCTCTCCAATTAGGTCGAACTGTTTGATGGTTTCCAGACCTATTATAGACTGGTGAATAAGAACATGGTTTAAAACCGAGCCCAAGCAGTATACTGAGCCTCCATGAGTTTCCGTGTATTCTAATCCTTCGGAAATAGCGATTCCCAAAGAACCCGGATGGTTCTGGTTTTGAGAGAGAATTTCTCTGCCTATTCTGGTTTCCTTACTAGGTGAAGAATAAACTTTTGCACCTAACAGTTTCATCAAAGTTCTTCTATCCACTTTCCACTCATAAACGGACTTAACCCAAAAAATCACGCATTCAAGGTCTAACAGTCTGGCAGCGTAAGCTAGAGCTGTACCCCACTGTCCCGCACCAGTCTCCGTGCTTAAAGTTGTTTTTCCTTCTTTTAGAGCATAATAAGCCTGCGCGACAGCAGTGTTAGTCTTATGGGAACCTGTAGGCGATAAATCCTCTCGCTTGTAATAAAGCCTAACTTTTTTAAATCCTAAACGTTTCTCTAAACGTTTTGCACGGTAAAGCGGTCTAGGTCTACCCATGTGAATGTAAAGGTCGCGAATTTCCTCTGGAATGGGAATCCATCTTTCGTTAGACATTTCCTGCCTTAAACATTCTTTAATCATGGCGCGAGCCAAATATTCCATTCTTGAGGGGCCGCTTTCCGGTTCTTTTGGTGGCGGTAGCTGTTCTGGCAAATCTGGTAGGATATTGTACCATTTAGTTGGCAATTCGTCAACGGGCAATGCAATTTGGTCTTTCTCCATAAGCTTCACCATTTTAAAGACTTGTAATATTGCAAGGTCCTGAATTAAAGATTTGTGTACGTGGTTGCTTTTATCTAAACCATTTTTCTAATGTTGTTTTACCCCTAAGTTTAGTTATGCCTTTCTGCATTTTTTCTAGGGCTTTTCTCACCCTATCTTCTGAAAAATCCCTCTGCCCGCAAATAAACTCTATAACGCCTTCCACATCAGGTTCCACCCACTCTATTTTGTAGTTATCTGTAACTTTTGGATGGAGAAACATTTCTCTAATTTTTTGTGGGTTGACTGGAAACTCTGCATTTTTTAAATTGGGTAAGACCTTTTCCAGGCTTCCATGCTCCTTTATTAGTTTTAAAGCTGTTTTTGGACCTAATCCTTTAACGCCTTCGGGATTGAAGTCTGTGCCTATAAGAATGCCTATATCCACTAATTGTTCATAAGTTATTTCACATTCTTTTAGCACTTTTTCTAGCTCAACGATTTCTGGCACAACTTCGATGTAAACGTTTTTTCCCGGAAGTTTTCGTCTTCCAGAAATTGTGACATTTCTCACAAGTCTTGGCGCTCCAAAAAGGAGGCTGTCATAGTCTTGACTTGCACAGTAGTCTGCGTCTCCATTTTTTACAAGGTGAGCTGCCTGGGCTTCCCCTTCGCTTGGAGCTTGAATCCACGGAATTCCCATCAAGTCTAGGAGTTTTTTGCTGTCTTCTGTCATGTAATCTTTCAAGCGTGAAGTTGCCTGTGCATACATGCGCGCCTCTTCAATTTTTCCTTCTTTCAAAGCATGTTCATACTTGACAAGGGCTTCTTCTTTCGCTTTCATCCGCCTTTTTATTTCCGCTTCTTTAAGCGCTGGCGGTGTTCCATCGAAAACATAAATTGGCTTTATCCCCATTTCGACAAGATTACTTGTCCTATAAAGCAAGCCGCTTAAGTGGCTTGTTATCCTTCCACCACTATCTTTTAGTGGTGTGCCGTCTGGCTGGCGGATTATGGCTAAAAACTGGTATAATGCGTTGTAAGCGTCTATTGCGATGGATTTTCCACTCAAATCCTCAAGCCTAACAGTTGTTTTCGGAACCAAATCGCGAAGGTTTACACCCAAATTTTAACCCTTCTAAATATAGGCTTAAAACTGCCATAATAAACTTGCGAGAAAAGCATAGAAAATATAAGCAAGCTTGCCAATTACAGAACAACCATTGAGGAATGGCAAATGAGTGAAAAGACAGCAACGTTAACATTAGTCACATGTACAAGCTGCGGCAAAACAATTCCGCCTGGAACAGAAGCCACAAAATTCTTCTGTCCCAACTGTGGAGAAATTCAGATAAGGCGCTGCCAAAAATGCAGAAAGTTCGGTAGACTATACAAATGTCCAAAATGCGGCTTTATCGGACCATAAAATGGAGAAGGAGGGTTGAGAATGGGCAGTGTTGTTGTTTCCTACAAAATCTTTCCAATAGACATAACTGTGGATTTCGAAGTTTTAAAAAAGAAGATTGAAACGGCTTTGCCCGAGTTTGCATCCGTCTACGGATACGGCGAAGAACCCATAGCCTTCGGTTTAAACGCGTTGATAGCACACATTAAATTTCCAGAAGACAAAAGCGGCTTGCTTGAGGAGTTGGAAAAGAAGCTCGAAGGCATAAAAGAGATAAGTCAAATACAATCGGTTATGGTGCGTAGAACAAGCAGATAACCTTACATTTGATTTAAACATTTATATAGGATTTAAACTCTGTTTCGAAAAGTAGTGTGTATAAAATTTGGAAGGATTCTAATTGAGTGAAGTTCAACTTCGAGTCGGAGACGCAAGACAAAGAGACGTTGGAAGGGGAATAGCCCGCATAGACCAAAAAACAATGCAAAAACTGGGCATATCAGCGGGCGACGTCATAGAAATAGTTGGAAAAAGAACAACCTCAGCCATAGCATGGCCAGCCTACAGTGAAGACCAAAATAGAAACATTTTAAGAATAGATGGTTTTACAAGAAAAAATGCGGGCGTAGCCATCAACGAATACGTTATAGTACGCCCAGCCAAAGTGAAAAACGCCCTAAACATAACATTGGCGCCAGTTGACATGAGGCTCAACGTGGACGAAGACTTCACAAACTTTGTGAGAAACCGCCTCATGGAAAGAACACTTGTTGAAGGAGACACAACCCTTGTTATGATGCTCGGTCACGCCATACCCTTCACAGTAACAAAGACGAGGCCTCATGGCATAGTGAAAGTAACTCCAGAAACAAAATTAACAATTTTGAATGAGCCGGCTCCGGAAGGAAGAGGACTACCGCGAACAACATATGAAGACATAGGCGGATTACATGAGGAAATCCAAAGAGTTAGGGAGATGGTTGAACTTCCGTTAAGACATCCAGAACTTTTCCAAAGACTTGGAATAGAACCCCCAAAGGGAGTTCTACTCCACGGACCGCCAGGCTGCGGTAAGACGCTTTTGGCTAGGGCGGTGGCAAACGAATCAGAAGCTAATTTCTTCTCCATAAACGGACCTGAAATAATGAGCAAATTCTACGGCGAGTCAGAAGCAAGATTAAGAGAAATTTTCCAACAAGCCCAACAAAACTCGCCAAGCATAATATTCATAGACGAATTAGACGCCATAGCGCCCAAAAGAGAAGAAGTCACAGGTGAAGTGGAAAGGCGTGTGGTTGCCCAACTCCTCGCTTTAATGGACGGCTTATCCGGAAGAGGAAACGTTATTGTAATAGGCGCAACAAACAGACCTGGAGCCCTGGATCCTGCTCTTCGAAGACCTGGAAGGTTTGACAGAGAAATTGAAATAGGGGTTCCAGACAAGCAGGGAAGATACGAAATCCTTCAGATACATACCCGTGGAATGCCGTTGGCAGAGGATGTAGACCTTAAAAAGCTGGCTGAAATGACACACGGGTACACTGGTGCTGATCTTGCTGCTTTATGCAGAGAAACAGCCATGAAAGCTCTCCGACGATACTTGCCACAAATAAACCTTGAAGAAGAACGCATACCTCCAAGCGTTCTAGAAAAAATGGAAGTGAAAATGGAAGACTTCATAAATGCCTATAAAGAAGTGACGCCCACAGCCATGCGGGAGGTTTACATAGAAGTGCCCACAGTCCAGTGGGACGACATAGGCGGATTAGAAGAAATAAAACAAGAACTTAAAGAGGCTGTGGAATGGCCCCTCAAAAGCCCGGAAATCTTCAAAAAAGTTGGAATAAAACCACCAAAAGGCATTCTGCTTTATGGGCCTCCTGGTTGCGGTAAAACTCTTCTAGCTAGGGCGGTAGCAACCGAAAGCGAAGCCAACTTCATAACTATAAAGGGTCCAGAGGTTTTCTCCAAATGGGTTGGCGAGTCTGAAAAGGCTATAAGAGAAGTTTTTAGAAAAGCAAGAATGGCAGCTCCAGCCGTGATCTTCTTCGACGAAATTGACTCTTTAGTGCCCCGCAGAGGGTTAGGCTTCGCAGACAGCGGAGTAACCGAACGCGTAATAAGTCAACTGCTGACAGAAATGGACGGCATAGTAACCTTAGAAGACATAGTTGTGATAGCAGCTACCAACAGGCCGGACATAGTTGACCCTGCAGTGCTTCGCCCCGGAAGGTTTGACAGGCTAATATATGTGCCAGAGCCCGACGAAAAAAGCCGCCTCCAAATATTCGAGATTTACACTAAAAATATGCCTCTGGCTAAAGATGTGGATTTAAATCAGCTTGCAGCCATGACAAAGTATTATTCTGGCGCTGACATCGAGGCTCTTTGCAGGGAAGCCGCAATGCACGCGTTAAGAAGAGACATCAACGCAAAGGAGGTAACAATGGCAGATTTTCAAGAGGCAATGAAAAGGATAGGACCAACAATCACACCGGACATGGAGAAATGGTATAAGAGTTTCATGCAGCATATTAGACAAGTGCAAAAGCCGGCGACGCCTGTGGCTTAGGAGCATTGACTTATGCCCATCAAAACTTGGAAAACACATCCTGCCTACTATGTTTTATTGGAAATTTTACAAAAGAAAGGCGCCATGAAGGATACGGAGCTTTTCGAAGAGTTAAGCGAAGAGTTTAAGGATTTGGGGTTTAAGGATTTTAACGAGTTGCTTATGCGTTTGGAAATCGGGGGAAAGATAAGGACGACTTCCCTTGCTCGGGGAAAAAGAAGAGTAGAGCTTCTAACCTAACAGTTAAGGCAAAACTAGTTTCTGTCAGTGCCTTGCATGAGTGAAAATTCAGACGTGATAGTCGTCGGAGCTGGCCCATGCGGTTCTTTTGCAGCCTTAAACATTGGAAAGTTAGGCGGCAACGTAACGGTTTTTGAAGAACACAGTCAGATTGGTGTTCCGTGCCATTGTGCTGGACATTTAAGCATCAAAGGATTGAAAAGGCTGGGATTGTACCCGCTTCCAAAAGGAATAATTGAAAACACGTTTAAAGGAGCAGTATTCCACTCTCCGAAAGGGAAAACTTTGACAGTAAAGTTTGCTGATTCCGTAACTTGCACCGTAAACCGCGTTCTTTTCGATAAATATCTTGCAGATAAAGCTGAAAAGGCTCATGTGCAATATTTTTTAAGTTCGAGAGTTGAATCTTTAATTGTTGAAAACAATTTTGTTAAAGGTGTAAAAGTAAGACAAAACGGAAAAATCGAAGAATATAAAACTAACATTGTTGTAGACGCCGAGGGTGTAACTTCAAAAATTTTGAGACAAACAAGGCTGACTGCACCTAATTCGCGCATGCTTGTCAACGCCGTCCAAGCTTATGTAGAAAACGTAAAGGACGCAGAGCTAGACATGGTGGAAGTTTTTCTAGGGAAAAATTATGCTCCGGGTTTTTACGCATGGCTAATACCCCGAAAAAATGGAAAAGCGAAGGTAGGTTTAGCGACAAAAACTGGAAATCCCAAAGAACTTTTGCAAAAGCTTATGCTGAAGCATCCAACAGCTTCAAAAAAACTTGGTAAAGCAAAAATATTAAACGCTGTCTTTCATCCCATAACCCTTGGAGGACCAATCCCCAAAACATATTCTAACGGTTTTCTTGCCGTTGGAGACGTAGCCTCGCAAGTTAAATCCACAACTGGCGGTGGCGTAGTTTTCGGACTGAACTGCGCAAGAATAGCTGCAGAAGTTGCCCATGAAGCTTTAGAGCGGAAAGATTTTTCCTCAGAATGTTTGAGCAACTACCAAAAGCGTTGCGATAAAATTTTGGGTTTTGACATGAAAGTCATGTTGAGATTGCGAAAAATGTTAGACTCTTTGTCAGATGACAAAATTGACGATGCTATCAGTTTTTGTGGAAAAATAGGTTTAGATGAGACTGTACAATGTTTGGAAGACATCGATTTTCAAGGGCGTTCTCTTTTGCGTTCTTTGCCAAAGCCCCGAATGTTAGCCGCGCTATTCTACTTCTTTTTTCTCTGTTTCTCTGCAAATCCTTAAAACCCAGCGGTAAAACTGATAAGAAAAGGGTGAGGATGAAACGCATGTCAGAATTTCGCTACAAACAGGTCATCGTGTTCCGTTCAGACTTGAACTTGAGTAAAGGCAAAATTGCAGCTCAAGCAGGACACGCTGCAGTTTCCGCTTCCGAAGAAGCCCGTAAACATCGCAGAGAATGGTGGAAAGCTTGGATGGTGGAGGGACAGTGTAAAATAGCTGTTAAGGTCAATAGTGAAAAGAAACTTTTAGAGCTGGAAAAACAGGCGAAAGAGTTGGCTTTGCCTTGCGCGTTAATAGTTGATAAGGGGTTGACGGAAATTCCGCCAGGAACTATAACATGTTTGGGAATAGGTCCTGCTCCCAGCGAAAAAATGGACGAGTTAACGGGTAAGCTTCCATTGTTATAGCGAAGTGTGTATGTTTTGTTGGTTGTTCCAAAGATAGAAAGACTGATGGGAATAGAGGTTTATGCAACCCGTTCTCTTGGCATAGGCGGAGCTATTAGGCAGTTTGTTGAAGATTTTGTTGTTGAAGAAGTACTGGTTAACGGTTCAAAAGCTCATTATCAGGCTAAAGATTATGGCAAAATTGAAGCCGTTAAAGGAAAGCGTTACTTGTTATGTGTTTTGATTAAGCGGAACTGGGATACTTTTCGGGCTATTAGAGAAATTGCTAACCAACTGAACATTAATCCTGGAAAAATTCAGATTGCTGGCATAAAGGACGCGAAGGCGGTTACTGCCCAACATATAACCATTAAGGATGTGACGCCAGAAGAAGTCGAAAATATAAAGGTTAATGATATAGAAGTTCATCCCCTAGGATATTTTCGCAGCAAACTCTCATCCTACTTTCTCTTAGGAAACAACTTTCAAATCACCATCCGCGCCGTAAACCACTCAAAAACCAAAATTAGGAAAAGACTTGCAGAAACTCTTAAAGAACTAAAAGCAATAGGCGGATCCCCAAACTTTTTCGGTCACCAACGCTTCGGCACAACCCGCCCCATAACCCATCTTGTAGGAAAGGCCATAGTTCAAGGAGACTTTAAAAAGGCTGTCATGCTCTTTCTGGCTAAACCTAGCCCCTTTGAACACCCAGAATCAAGGGAAGCAAGAAAACAGCTCCACTCCACTCAAGATTTTGGAAAAGCACTAAAGATTTTTCCAAAACAGCTCCATTACGAACGCCTAATGTTGAACCATTTGGCAAAAAAGCCTAAAGATTTTGTAGGTGCCTTCAGAAAACTGCCACTAAAACTGCGACAGCTCTTTCCTCAAGCATATCAAGCCTATCTTTTCAACAAGTTTCTAAGCAGAAGAATAATGTGTGGGCTTCCGTTGAATAGGACTGAAGTGGGCGATTACGTTGTAAACGTGGAGCGTTCCCGACTTCCAATGGTAAGGATGTATAAGATTGTGCGTTCGCAGAAACTTGGCGAATTTAACCAAGCAGTTAAGAATGGACGAATGCAACTTGCCCTTCCAATAATAGGATTTAAACAATCTACATCTCAAGGTGTTCAAGGAGAAATTGAAAAAGAAATATTAGAAGAAGAAGGTATAACGCCAGAACGCTTTAAGATTAGTTTAATGCCGGAAACAAGTGTCAAAGGAGAACTGCGAACAGTCTTAGCACAATTAAGAGAGTATTGTCTTTGCAAAATAGGCAGAGACGCGGCTAATCCTTCAAAATATTTTGTAAAACTATGTTTTACTCTTCTTCGTGGCTCCTATGCAACAGTATTTTTAAGAGAAATCATGAAACCGAGAAATCCAATAAAAGCAGGATTTTAAGAAAGCTAGCTTGACGCTGCCTTCTCAGCATTTTCCACCAGCAACATTTTCTTATTTTCCGGCACCACAACACTTGCAGCATATTGATGACCATCAGCTATACCGAACTCTTCAGAAGCCACAACTAAAAGATTCACTGCTCCGAGCATTTTCCCGCTGTCTATTAGCGGTTGCATGGCTTTAGGCACCCGCATAGAAGCCTTTACAAATTTTTCCTTCAATTTTCCCCAGCCCGGAATTGTCTTCGGAACGTTTACAAACCCCATAATATACTTGTTGGTTTTCACTAGGCGTGTTTGATAGGAAAGAAAAGAGCAAAATTGCCCTATAACCTTCGTGCCCATGCCAGCATACATGTTTCCAGCGTCAAACCATTGAATATGCTCCGTTTCCCGAAGCTTTTCACGATAAAGCCTTCCTAGAAGGCGACGGTTAACTTCTTTTCGCCTAGCCTCCAACACAGCGATTTTCTCCTCAACTTCCTTACTTAAGCCTTCCAAACACACGCTTATACCGGTTTCTGGTCCCCCATCATAATAGCCTACTGCACCAAGAATTTGAAGCTTAGAAAAAAGCGTATCTATGCGAGTTTTAAATCTCGTTATCTCAAAACTTTTACCTTTTTGCTGAACTACACCACTTGTTAGGGCTTCTTCTAAAACGGTTTTGTTTATTCCTGAAAAGCCTCCTGGAATTTCAAGGCTTCCAACCAAAGCTAAGTAGCTCAAATCCATGTTTTGTTTGCCTAAGATTTTTGCAAATAAGTAGCAGCATGTTGCTCCTGAGAAGTCTGTTTCGCCTTTAAATCCATAGTGTTCAAGGTTTAAATCGAAAACTTTCGGGTCTTCTGATGCCTTGGGGTCGTGGTGGTCTAGTATTATTGTCAAGTTTTTGCCTTTATTACATTGGGATATTAAATCTGCGTGGGATGAGCCAATATCCACATAAAAAATTGTTTTTTCACTTTTTGAGTGAAGGCCTTTGATGACTTCTGGATAAACTTTCTCTAGGCAAAACGTTCTAACTCTCAATCCTTCGCGCTCTAGAGCTTTTTTAGTTATGGCAGCCGAGCACAACCCATCCGCGTCATCATGATGCACTATTATTGCCTCTTCAGGATTGACACTTCTAAACTGCTGGATAACTTGAGCTGCTCTTTTCTCGAACCCTTCTAACTGCACGCACACCACCCTTTTCAACCTATCGTCTTTAGCAGGTCTGAACGAGTTAATATCCCCAAAATTTCTCCCTCTCTAGCCACTAAAACTCCTTGATATCTCTCAAGTAAAGAATGAACAGCCTCAATGGGTGTTTCCTCTGAAACCATGGGCAATGGTGGATCCATAACGTTCTTTACCTTTTCTTTGGCGACGTTGGCACCTAGATTTCGAATTATGCTTTCTTCTGTTATTGTTCCAACAACTTTCTTACCGTTTAGCACTGGCATTTGAGAAATGGCATTTTTAACCATAATCTCGCTTACTTTTAGAACGTCATCCTCTGGTCTTGCAAAAAGCACGCCCTTAGTCATTATGTCTTTACACTTCCTTTTTCTCCCTTCAGTAAGTACTTCTATAATTTTGTTAACTGTTGAGAGTCGCGGATCAACTTTTCCCTGTTCTATTTTGGCTATGTGGGCTTGTGATACTCCAGCTAGTTCTGCCAGTTTTTTCTGAGTTAACCTTGCCTCTTTTCTCAGCTTTTTAATAAGTTTTCCGTTTATTATCATATAACCACTGGTTATTTTTATCACAAATTTGATACAGTAAAATATATATTTATTGTTGTGCATACACCTTAAACTTTACGAGCGTGCTGCAATGCGAAACATAATTGTTGAAGACTTGAAGCAAGTTCCCCTTGAAAAACAGCGTGTAGAAATTGTTGAAAGGAAAGGATTAGGGCATCCTGATTACATATGCGACGCTGTAATGGACAGCATATCCATAAGACTGAGTAAGGAATACTTGGAAAAGGCTGGCTCCATACTTCACCATAACGTTGACAAATCTTTGCTTGTAGCTGGAGAAGCTGAACCAAGATTTGGCGGCGGAATAATCAAGCAGCCCATGCTCTTTGTTTTTGGCGACCGCGCAACATCCAAGTTCAATGGCACAAAAATAGATGTGGAGCAAATAGCCATAATCACAGCAAAAGAATGGTTCAAGAAAAACATGCGCTTTGTCGACCCAGAAAAACATGTAAAATATCAAGTGGAATTAAAACCAGGCTCTGCAGGGCTTGTTGACATATTCAAGCGGAAGGGGAAAGTGTTAGGAGCCAACGACACTTCTGCTGCTGTGGGTTATGCGCCCATGACAAGAACGGAAAAAATAGTGTTAAAAACAGAACAATTTCTAAACTCTAAGGAATTTAAGAATCGTTTCCCTGAGTCTGGTGAAGACGTAAAAGTAATGGGATTCCGCTCCAACAACATCTTAAACCTAACAATCTCCATGGGTTTCGTTGACCAGTTCATAAACAGCGAAGAAGAATACTTTGAGCAAAAGACAAAAATCCTTGAAGAAATAGAAAAATTTGTAAACGCAAACACGGATTTCGAAAGTATTAATGTTCAATTAAACACGCTTGACGTTCGCGGCAGAGGTCTCGGAGGCTTATACCTAACCGTCCTAGGCACAAGCGCAGATAGCGGAGACTCTGGACAAGTTGGAAGGGGAAACAGGGTGAACGGATTAATATCGCTGAATAGGCCGTTCTGTTCAGAGGCAGCAGCAGGCAAGAACCCTGTAAGTCACGTGGGAAAAATCTACAATGTTTTAACCTTTAGAATAGCCCGGCACGTTTATGATGAAGTTCCGGAAGTTGAAGAAGTCTACATATGGTTGCTAAGCAAGATTGGAAGTCCCATAGATCAGCCAGCAGTGGCAGCAGCCCAGGTGGTAATGAAGGGTAATAATTCTTTGGAAAAGGTTAGACATGAAATAGGTGAAGTGCTGGATTACGAGCTTGAAAACATAGACAAGTTTTGTAATGAGTTGGCGCAAGGAAAAATTCAGACTTACTAAATTCCAGTAACGCTTTTTGTTAATGAAAGATTTTTAACCTATTCATAGATAATGTGGTAAGTTGATGTTTATGAAAGCATGGGAAGCAGCAAAAAACGCTTTGGAATGCGTATTAGAAGCGAAGAAAGGCGAAAAAATAGCCATTTTCTGCGATGATTTAAAAATGGAAATAGGTGAAGCCTTTGCAAACGGCGCCTTAAAAATTGGTTTGCAAACGAGACTTGTGTTCTTAAAAACTAGTGCAAACTTTTTCAGACAAGAAATTCCCCCACAAATTGTGGAAATTCTAGAAAAGCATTCTCCAGACATTTACATTAACCTTTTACGGGGTATTCGCGAAGAAACACCGTTTAGAATAAAACTTATTCAAATGGAAACACGGGACAAGAAAACTCGGCTTGGTCATTGTCCTGGTGTAACCTTAGATATGCTGACGGATGGTGCTTTAGCATTAACAGTTAAAGAGCACAGGAAAATGCAAAGCTTTGCTCATGCCTTAATTCAGAAACTTGGCAACGCAGCAAAAGTTGAAGTTAAGAATTCGGCTGGCACAAACCTCTCTTTTGGTGTTGAAGGCAGACCTTTCTTCACAGACACCATCATTGACTGGGAAAACATGAAGTGGATGAACCTTCCAACAGGAGAAGTGATAGTTGCACCTATCGAAGATTCTCTTAATGGCGAACTTGTCTGCGACATGGCCATCGGCGGAATAGGTCCACTTAAAACCTTAGTGAGGCTAACAATAAAAAATGGTGAAGTAAAAGAAGCAGTTTCAGAAGACCTGCAGGTATTAAAGCGGGTTCAAGCCTCGTTAAATACTGATGCGTGGTCAAAAATTGTAGGCGAATTTGCCTTTGGCATAAACCCCAAAGCAAGATTTGTCGAAGAATTTCTAGAAGCGGAAAAAATTTTGGGCACCATTCACATAGCTTTTGGAAACAACTCCGATATGCCGGGTGGAAAAAACAGATCTAAAAATCACATGGACTTTTTAATCTCTAAGCCTAGCGTGAAAGTTTTTAACAAAGACTGTTCGAGTTTTGATGTTCTTGTGGAGGGTATTTTTCAATCTTCCAAAACTTCCTTTTGAAATTATTTAATAAACAAGTATGACTAATCATATATGAAAGGGAGGTAAGATGGCGTCTTCAGTAAATGAAAAGTTGCCTATATCCGACTTTTATAAGGTTGTAGACTATATTACGATTTTTAAAAGTGAAAAATGGTGGGAAGCCATAGTTCTCTTTGAATCTCTTGGAAGACGCTCTATTGGTTTATATCTTTGGCAAAAACGAGGGGAAGTTTGGAAAAGAAAACACAAGTTTAATATAAGAAATATGGATGAATGGAATAAGTTGAAAAACGCCATAGAACAGTTGACGCCTAAACTTGTTTCAAAATAAACA
>CBETPM010000008.1:0-14186 GCA_965538135.1 Candidatus Bathyarchaeota archaeon | reverse complement strand
AAAAGCAAACTTTGAAGCATAAATCAGTAGTTTCCCATTTGAGTTTTCAATCACGCTATAGCCCACCAAAAATCCCTCATGCAAGGGAACGCTTTTAAAATAAGTGTTGATACGACAATTTTGAACTGGCGAGAGAGATAAGTTAAAGTGAAAAGGCTAAAACCAAAATATACTTGTAAAATGGTGGTTTCCATGAAGGTTAGAGCTCACGTCTTTGTAAGTGGAAGAGGGCAGGGCGTCTTCTTCCGTTCTGAAACCCGCCATGAAGCAAGAAAGCGAAATGTGAAAGGCTGGGTTCGCAACCTTCCCGACGGCAAAGTAGAAGCCGTATTCGAGGGAGAAGAAGAGAAGGTTAAAGAGCTTATAGAATTTTGTAAGCGGGGACCACCTGGAGCCAGAGTAACTAATGTCAAAGTTATCTGGGAAAGTTATACAGGCGAATTTGAAGATTTTAAGATAAAATATGGCTATGGCTTCTAGACTTTCTTTCTGGGAACCCTGAAATGGGATTCTTTCCCAGCACTTATGTATTCTCCGCCCATTTCCCGTACAACAGAGGCGATTTTAGCAAAGTTTTCCGAACCCAAAAACTGGCGGGGCTTCACAATAATGTAATCGTTCTTCTCTTCAAAATTTAACAAGTTCTCCAAACCTTCTGGAAACATCATCCTAACATCTTCAACAGACTGGAATCTTCCAGAGGCAGGCGATGGTGCTGAAGTTGGCGTTGGTGTTGGTGTAGGTGTTGTAGTTGGAATTTGGGAAACTGCTAAAGATTTCAGTGAAATGGAAATTTGCCTCAAATCTTCTGCAACCCTATTTAAAACCACAAGAAGCTCATCAATTCTTTCAACAATTTTTTCCAGATTTTTCGTTTCCTCACTCATGTTCCATTCTCCTTTCCAAATTCTTAATACCTAACCCCCTATTTATTAATTGTTTGACTCTCACAACAAAATTACCGGAAGGAGAGCCTCAACGCAGTGATTGAAATCGACGGAAGCCAAAAAAGCGGAAGCGGTACAATCCTAAGGCTTTCCGTTGCCCTAGCCGCCATTCTAGGCGAACCCCTTCACATATACAACATCAGACAGAACAGGCCGCAACCCGGTTTAAGACCTCAACACCTAGAAGCCGTTTTAACCGCAGCCAAACTTTGCGAAGCTGAACTTCGAGGAGCAGAGCTTAACTCGCGAGAATTATGGTTTACGCCTAGAAAGATAAAAGGCGGAAAAATTGAGGCTGAAATTGGAACAGCTGGAAGCATACCCATGCTTTTGATGACTGTACTGCCCATCTGCGCTTTTGCGGAAAACACTGTGCATTTGCATGTTTCGAAAGGTGGAACAGACGTCCACCATTCTCCCACCATAAACTACATGCGTTTCGTCTTTTTGCCAACGCTAAAACGAATGGGGTTAAACGCAACTTTAACGGTTCAAAAGTATGGCTACTACCCGAAAGGAATGGGTGAAGTCACTCTTATGGTGGAGCCTTGCACCACTTTAAAACCTATACTTTTGGAGAGTTTCGGCAAAATAAAAAATGTAAAAGGAGTTTCAGTTTGCACTTTTCTTGCCGATAGGAGAGTGGCGGAACGTCAAGCAAAGGCAGCAAACCAGTATTTAAGGGAAAGAGGCTATGCCGCGGACATTCAAATAGTTAATGATAAATCAAATCCCTTGCAGAAAGGCAGTTCTATTGTGTTATGGGCTGAGACTTCTACAAGCGCAATCATCGGGGCTGACGCCATCGGCGAAATCAGGAAAAAAAGCGAAACCGTGGGAAAAGAAGCAGCTGAAAAACTTGTCGCAGAACTCTCTGCTAAACCCACAGTAGACATACACTTAGCTGACATGTTAATACCCTACGCGGCTTTAGCCCAAGGAAAATTCGCTTTCCTAACAAGAACAATTTCGGAGCATCTGGAAACCAACATATGGCTGGCAGAAAAAATCTTAGAAGTAAAATTTAGCGTTAAAAAGGTGAATGCTCTCTACAAAATTGAGAAAGTTGACTAGGCTATGAAAGCCCAAGTCAGAGGAATATACACCACCGCATTAACCAAAATGCTTCTAGATAGCGGTTTCGAAATAGCTAACCCCTCCCTCGCCATAAAAAAACGTTTCGGACTTTCAGAAAATCCATCAGTTCCAGACATAAAAATAAAAGACAGGTATGACTTGCAAGGAATAAGGGTTTTAGGAAAACGTGAAGCCTTAGAAAAGTTTCAGTCAATTTTACATTCAAACCTTGAAGATGTGTTAACACGAAAGTGGCATGTCAATGTGGACGGCATCTACAAGGGAAGAGTGCTGGAAACAGATGGCAGCACCGTTTATGTTGACATAGGCAACAACACTGTGGGAAGACTTCCCAAAAAAGAAATGGCCGCTCTAAACGAAAATTCTCTGCTTGTTCAAGTTGAAAGAAAAAGAATAGGCTTCAAACAGCCAGTTTTGACTACCAAGCTGAAGATTATTGGAAACCACGCAATTCTCGCACAAAACAGCAAAGTCGGCGTAAGCCTAAAAATTCGCAACTTAAACAAAAGAGCAGAACTCTACGCTTTAGGGGAAAAATTGGCGCTGCAAGGCTGGGGAATAATATGGAGAGAAACGTCCGCCGACAAACCGCGAGAAATCTTAGAAAACGAAGTAAAAGCACTTAACGCGAAAGTATTACTCTTAAGCAAAAAAGCCCGAGAAACTGAAGCCCCAACGCTCATTGTGGAAGGCTCTTATTTCATGGACGTGGAATTTCCCTGCCTTTCCAAAAAAGCCTTAGACCACTGGAGAGCCGCTGTGGCTCCAACCCTGGATGGGCATCACTTCTATAAGAGTTGCGGAGGTCGTGTTTCCGCAGCTTTGGAAATGGCTGAAAGACTTTTAGGAAAAGGCGAAGAAAAAGCAATGGTGGAAGAGCAATTCCAAAACCATGTTTTAAGCGAGTTTCCAGAAGAAGACGCAATTGTGGGTGTTGAGCATGTCAAGCTTAGCGGCATGGTTTTCCATCTTGGACAAGCCACAATCGAAAACATAGACAGTTCTAAAGTCAAATACATCCGAATTATGCGAGCAAACGGCTTTTACGACGGTTTAGACGTTAAGAAAGAGGCTGGAGATAGAGCTGTTAGCGAAACAAAAATTGATGAGTGGTGGATAAAAACAGAATATTTTTCTCGCCGAGGCGAATGGAAAGGAACCTACATAAATCTTAACACGCCAGTGGAAATTTATCCCAAAACCCTTCGTTATGTGGATTTGGAAGTTGACATTTGCATAAAACCCGACTGTTCTATCAAAATATTAGACATGGAAAAGCTTGAGAAAGCGCTAAAAGAAGGACTTATAAATAAAAGGCTTTTCGAAAAAGTGAAAACTAAAACAAAAGAGCTTGCAGAAAACTGCAAGGTAAAACTTCAGTGATTTTATGCCAAAAAAATCTTTATGCATAAAAATTCCCAAAAATCAAGGAGAAAAAGCCATCATACTCTCCAACAAGCTAGGCATTCTGAACAAAACCTTAGAAATTCAAAGAAACAAAAATTTCATTTACATTCCGCTTAATAGGCAATTATCCGAAAAAGAAATTAAAACACTAAAAGAGAATCTCCCAGAACATGAAATCTTAGTTAAAAACTTTAGAGAAAGAAAGAAAAAGTTGAAAACTCTTGAAGAGGTTCTTGAAAGTAAACTTCCCCCTCATTTGTTGGCAAGTTTACCTAAATCCATGGATGTTGTAGGCGACATAGCCATAATTGAAATTCCTCCGGAACTCGAAAAATACAAAGAAATTATCGGAAAAGCAGCTTTAGAAACCAATAAAAGCTTGCGTACGGTTCTTGCAAAGGCAGGCGCAGTGAGCGGCACCTACAGATTAAGAGAGCTAAACCTAATCGCTGGCGAACCCAAAACAGAAACTATCCACAAAGAGTATGGATGCCTATACCATGTTGATTTAGCCAAAGCATACTTTTCTCCAAGACTTTCGTACGAACATTACAGGGTGAAAAACCAAGTTAAAGAAGGTGAAACAGTCATAGACATGTTTGCTGGAGTAGGACCATTCGCAATACTTATTGCAAAAAACCGTGAAAACGTCAAGGTTTACGCTATAGACATAAACCCAAACGCAATTGAACTTTTGAGAAAAAATGTCAGGCTTAACAGAGTTGAAGGCAAAGTTCATCCAATTCTGGGAGATGCAAAAAAGATTGTACGGGAAAAACTTTGTGGGGTTGCTGACCGTGTTATTATGAACCTGCCTGAAAAAGCACTCCAATACATTGACGTTGCATGTGAAGCGCTTAAACCCACGGGCGGCATCATCCACTTCTACACTTTCGTTAGCGCTTCTCAACCTTTGGAAAAAGTAAAATCAAATTTTATAGACCAAGTAAACCGTTCCGGAAGAAAAGTGGAAAAAATATTATTTTCTAGATATGTTCGCGCCACCGCCCCCTACGAATGGCAAGCAGTGTTAGACGCGGAAATTCGCTAAGCATGAACAGTTAAAGTTATTTTCACCTTCTGCCGTGGATTTTGCAGTTTCTCCACAAGCTTTCTTGAAAGGTCGCAGGCAGCCTTATCCGCGTGGACAGCCAATGTCCTATCGCATATGTAACCGCTTTTTCTAACAACCATGTCAGTTGGATGCGACAAAACAAGCTTCAGACTTCCAAAAGCACTTATCCTTTCTTTCGCATCATCAGCCTCAATCAGTATGGAGATTTTCGCATTTTCTCTTCTCAAAGCCTCTTTAAACTCTAAACTTAAATCTGCCAAGGCTTTATCCGCCGAAACCGCAACAATACAATCACCCTTCTCTGACAAATGCGACTCTTTGGTAATCTCAAAGGTTGTTTTATGCGTAGCCAACACATTTTCATGACCACAAGCAAAAATAACTTCACGAACTTCCAAAACAGAACACACACTTTCACTTTAAACTTCCTTTTCCGAGAGAATCTTTTAAATTTATCCTATTAAATTTTCTATTTTGCCACACAATCCTTAAAAGGGGCTGTCGGCTAGCTTGGTCTAGGCTTGGAGACTTGGGCTCTCTATGCGTGGTGGCTTTTGCCACGTGCGGGAAGGACCCCGGTTCAAATCCGGGCAGCCCCACCATGCTTTTTGTAAAAGCAGCTTGATTTTGGCTGGTTTTTTGCAGTTTAAATGTTTTTCTCCGAATTCAATTGTTTTTGTTTACGTGTGTTCTCCTGCGCAATAGTGTTCTTTAAAGACGAAAAGTGTGGAAAGGCAAGCAAAAACGTGAAAGTTTAGCCTTATTTACGTTTCATAGGCCATCTTAGCGTTTGCATAATGTCGGTTCTGGTTATTATTCCCAAGAGTTTCTTTGGGTTTTCATGGGCAACAACCAGTATCCGCCCGACATCATGTTCGGTCATCCTTTCATATGCGGTCAAAACGTTGTCGTCTGGATATATCGTGAGCAGTTCCTTCTTTTCAATATCACCAACCTTTACTTTGCTTCTCTCTTGCGGAGGGATATTCATGATATCTTCAAAAGTTATGATTCCAACAAGCTGTTTGTTTTCGTCTAGAACCGGATAGCCCATATGGTGATGTTTTGTCATGATGTTGAGCAATTCTTCCATTGTTGTATCTTGAGAAATCGTCATCACGTTCTTCGTCATTATTTGTTCAACCTTCAAGCTTGACAGAAGATTAAGCTCCTTTGGCACAGGTTCAAGTAGACGCAACGTTGCAGGTGAAACTGGTTTGCCAGCAGCCTTAAGTTTTTTGACTTCCTCTAAAGCTGTTTTCCTTTTAAAATTGACCATATCTACTAAATGAGCGAAAACTTTGGGTTCTTCATCTAAATTCCTCACTTGAACCACTCCGCTTCTCACAGCATCGTCAAAAACTTCCTCACCAACTTCTGTTCTAACTATAACGACTGACCAGTCTTCCAGCGGGTAAGCACCTCCAACCGAGATGTCTGCAAGCAGAGAAGTATAATCTCCGCACGTTGAACACCCTGCTAGTATATGTTTTTTCACTTTTGCCGTTGGAATTGTTATAGTCTTGTCCTTCAAATGGACAATGTAATCTTTGTCTAAGTTGACTTTCTTAATTTCAGAAAGCTTAATTCCATAGGTCGCCCTCATACTCTCTAACAGATGTTTCAAGGAGAAACTCCAGAGGCACATCAAACCTATGACAATTTTTAAGCTGTCCATTATTTTATGTTCCCAAGACTCTAACTTGCGTAAAGCTAAAACTTGACATGGTGTTCCGACAAAAGCTATTCTTGTTTTTCCATATTCATGTACTGCCTTCCCAAAAGCCTTAGCCACAGCTGAGGGAGAATACGAAGCATCTACTGCTGAAAATAAGTCATCAGAAACCAAACTTATGGAGGGATAAAGCTTCAAAGGAGCGCCTTCTTCAGCTTCTGAAACTACCGCGCTGTCAATGATGTCTTTTTGAAGGCTATTCATTAGAATGGCAGTGACCACTCCGCCGCTGTGACTTAGTTCTCGAAGTTTTGGATCTGTGGCTTGCGCTAGGAGAACTTTACGGTAGAACCCTAAGCTTTCTCGTCTGTTAGGGGCATCTGTAACGAAGCTTAAGGCTTCGGAAAGAAGAGGCTCTGTATGGGGGCAGATATCGTAGCATATGGGACAAAATTCTAAATGTTCGGAGCAGTCGTGAATGTAATGCAATTCATCATCTTCAATTTTTAAGGCGTGAATTGGGCAAGCAGCTTCGCATGCTCCACATAGAGTGCAAAAGCCAGGGTCAATAATCCACTTTTTCAAGTCATTATACGCTATTAATTCCCTTACTGCTTTCATATTATTTCAAACCCCATGTATCTTTTTAAAATCATTTTAAATTCCTCTCTTATATTCATAAAGCATCTTTGAACGGTCAAACCCTGCTAACTCATATTCTTTACTCATCATAATCGCTTTTCTTGGGCAGCTTTCTGCGCATTGTCCACAGAACATGCAACGATCCGCGTAATGCTTAATCTCTGCTTTCATCCCCTTCCCTGTCATTTCTATGGCACCAGAAGGACACACACTTGAACACAAGCCACAGCCTATGCATTTTCTCATATCCCAAACTGGACGCCCCCTAAATCCTTCAGGCACTGGCAGCTTTTCAAATGGATACTTCAAAGTAGCAGGTTTTCGAAACAGTTGTTCTAATGCTTCCTTGATTAAGCTCAAGTTTTCACCTTCCAACACCCAATTGTATGAGAATAACTTGCAAGATTGCAAGGGGAACAAGATACTTCCACATTCCAGAAACCATCTGGTCTATGCGGAAGCGGGCGAAAACAGCCCTTAAAAGTGAGAACAGCAAAATCACGAAAACAGTTTTGATTAAGAACATGATGACCGGTGGAACCAGCCATGCTTGCTGAGCACCGCCCAAATAAAGCGACGCTATTAAAGCAGATGCCAAAACAAGCTCCAAGTCTTTTCCAAGTCGAAGTAAAGCTAATCTTCTGCCGCTGAACTCTGTTCGCCATCCAGCCACAATTTCAGTTTCAGCTTCTGGAATATCAAAGGGAACAAACTCCAACTCAGCCAACAAGCATATTACAAGAACAGCGAAGCCTATTGGCTGAAGCCAAACCATCCAGCTTAAACTGCTTTGCTGCCAATAAACAATGGTGCTTATCGACAAGCTTCCAGTCGCCATTGCTGGACCAACCATGGCTAGCCCCATTGGGATTTCATAACCTAACATCTGTAATGCTGCACGTACACCGCCTATCATGCTGAATCTGCTCATTGAACCATATCCAGCGAGGAAAACAACCACAATTACAAGCGTAAAAGTGAACATGACGAAAATCAAGTCTCCCTCAAACGCTATCAGGCTTGTTTGACTTGCAATTGGCATAATGAACAGCGCTATTAAGGGTAAAGCTGGATAAATGATCGGTGCCAAAGCAAATATTAGTTTGTCAGCAGCTAATGGCACTATATCCTCCTTCGAGAGCAGCTTGAGAAAATCTGCTAAAGGCTGTAGAATTCCAGAAGGTCCTGTGTATAACGGTCCATACCTGTTTTGAACCCTTGCAAAGAATTTTCTGTCAACCCACTCGTAAAAGAAGGCTAAAGCAAAGAGAAACAAGGCTCCTGGAAAAACCAGAATTTGAAGCACAGAAATCAATGCTTCCGCTAACATTTCTCCATGTGCCTCTTTAACTGTTGCATTGTCCAGACCCATCTCTTATCTGTTTTTACGGCGAGGAAAGTCATGCGGTCCATGCAAGCGAAGCAGGGATCTATCCCCGCTAAAACGATTGGTATGTCAGCCACATGTCCGCCTAAGAGCATCTTACATAATACAGGAATGTTTCCAAGCGTTGGGCTTCTAACCTTATAGCGTTCCGGTCTTGTGGTTCCGTTAGATTTGACATAATGAATCAATTCTCCTCTCGGCGCTTCAACCCTTGAGACTGTTTCGCCAGATGGAACAGCCATCGGAACCCGCACACGCGTCATCCCTTCAGGCATATGGTCTAAAGCATAGCGGATTATTTTTATGCTCTCAAGCATTTCTTCACATCTTACAAGTATTCTGCTTAAAACGTCACATCCATCATGTGTAATCACGTTGAACGGTATCTCATCATAAGCTGCATAAGGATCATCCGCCCTCACATCATTTTTTATGCCGCTTGCACGCAGGGTGGGACCAACAGCACACAAATCAACAGCATCTTTAGGCTTTAAAACGCCAACGCCAGCGGTTCTCTTCAGAATGGTTTCTTCGGTTTTAGCGACATCCAGATAATATTTCAATCTTTTCTCGAGAAGAGTTAAGCTATGCTTGATTTTAGGCGTCATATCCGCTGGTATGTCTCTGCGCACTCCGCCAATAGTGTTCATGGCGTAATGAACACGATTGCCTGAAATCATTTCAAATAGATTCATAACAGCCTCGCGGTCTCGCCAAACATACATAAAAAGTGTATCAAACCCTATTTCATGAGCCACAATGCCAACCCACAGTGCATGGCTGTGAATTCTCTCAAGCTCAGCGATTATCACCCGGATATACCTTGCTCTCGGAGGCGCTTCCACACCTAATAGATCTTCTATTGCTTGTGTGTAACATGTGGTATGAGCATCCGAGCATATTCCGCATATTCTCTCAGCCAAGTAAATGTTTTGAATGTATGTTCTTCTTTCGAACGCCTTTTCTATTCCACGGTGGTTGTAGCCTATACGGGGCTTAACGCCAACGATTGTGTCTCCGTCAACCTCAAATGTGAAGTTTTCAGGCTCCTTCAATGCTGGATGCTGGGGACCGAAGGGAACTTTAATTATTGAGGCGTAACCCATTTTCACGTTATCTCCTTTTGTCTTTAGTTAACTCTTGAAGTTTCTCGAGAGTTTGCTCTTTCCTTAGAGGGTAGACGCCTTTTGGCCATCCTTCAGGCAACACTAAAGGCGACAAGTCTGGATGGCCCTCAAATGTCACTCCAAGAAGGTCGTGAACCTCCCTTTCATATAGAATTGCGCCGGGAATAACGTCTGTAATGGTTGGGATAGTCGGGTTTTTCTTGGGTACAGTAAGCCTTAAAGAAAGTTCAATCGAGCCTTTATGAGCTAAGTGGTATATTACTTCTATTTGCTCACCTAAGTCTATTCCAGTTATTGTGGATAAATGTTTAAACCCTAAATCTTTTACTAGATGCTTAGCAGCATCCTTTAATGCCTCGCTTTTTATGCGAATAAAAATTCTTCTCTCTCTTGGAATCTTAACTTCGAGAACGTTCTCTTTTAAGAAGTTCTTCAGACTTTCTACGATTTTATTTTCCTTTTCCATAATGTTTTTCCTTCCTTATTTTTTGAATAAACTTTGCAATTCCATCAATGATTGCTTCGGGTTTTGGCGGGCATCCTGGAACGTATGCGTCTACTGGAAGCACTTTGTCTATTCCGCCGAGCACGTTGTAGCAGTCTTTGAATGGTGCTCCGCTCACTGCGCATGTGCCTATGGCTATAACATATTTTGGTTCTGGCATTTGTTCATAAACGCGTATGAGGCGGTTTTTCACTTGAAGGGTTACTGGGCCTGTGACTGCTAGTACATCTGCATGTCTTGGGCTTCCTTCCAATAGTATTCCAAAGCGTTCAAGGTCGAATTTAGGTGTGAGCGCTGCCACTAGTTCTATGTCGCATCCGTTGCAGCCGCCGGTGTTGAAATGCAGTAGCCAAGGTGATTTTAAGCGTGCCCAGTTTAGAACTCCCGTTTTATTTATGCCTCCTTAGGGAGATTAGTGTAACGACTGCCATTAGAACGATTAGGCAGTAGGTTATTGGAACCAAACCCACCACGGAAAATGATGTCGCAATGATAAAAGCGAACACATCAAAAATCAGGAAATAAACAGCAAACACAAAGAATCTCTCCAAGTCAACCTTCAACTCTTCAGCAGGCAAGTCTTCTCCACAAGCGTATGGTGCAGTCTTTCCACCAGCATTTTTTAAGCTGCTTTTAGCTGAAGTTTTTCCGCCAATCCAATAAATTATCAGCATCAAAGCTATGGAGAAAACGAAAACTATGGGTAGGAGGTAAGGTGTTGCACCTTGCATTCACATGCCTCTTTGGTGAAAAACTTTTAAGTAACCCTTAAAGCTTTCTAATTCAATCTTGTGGAAAATACGAGGAGATGACCTCGAACGCTTAATGGGTTATTTCAAATCGTCTTAATGGTTTTAACCGTGGTGTTCGCATTGTTAACTGTGGAGCTAAGGGATATTTTATATGCGATTTTATCTTTCTGTGGAATGTGCATAACCATAGGAGCACTTTTCTGGCTTCTGAATGCGCCTTACGTTGCGGTTTTTCAACTCCTAATTTATGCTGGGGCAATAGTCGCCCTGTTTATAGCCACAGTGATGTTAACGACACGCAAGGAGAGCGTGAGATAAGTGGGCATAGATAAGATAGAGGCGGCTGGACTAATCCTAAGCATTCTTGCAGTTATAGCTTTCTACATGCTTATTGCACAGAACAGTTTTCCAGCCTTCAAATACGCTGTGTTGTCAAAAAAAGAGTTAAGTGAGCATTTAGTTAAGATAACGCAACCAATAGGTCCAAACGTAAGTTTTTTCATGTGGAAAAAACGTGATATAGATCTAATAGCGCAGGCTTTCGTTCTCTTTGCTGCATCGGTCGCCTGTCTTGCAATTTTGAGGAGAGAAAAGACAGAAGATGAGGTGAAAATAACGTGATTTTACTTTCCTATTATCTTGTGTTTACAGCCGTACTTTACATTGTTGGAATCTACTGTTTAGCCACAAAACGTAACATGATAAGGCTGATTTTGGGGATAGAGATTCTGATAAACGCTGCAAACATAAACTTTATAGTTTTCTCGGCAAACTGGGAGGCAGGGTTTGTGGATCCTTTTGCCCATTCTATAGTGATTATTTCTACAGCCTTAGCTGGGTGCATCAGTGCAGTGGCTTTAACAATTGTTGTTTACGCCTACAGACATTATGGAACCTTGGATGTTCGAAAACTTAAGCGCTTGAGGGGATAAGTAAATGCTTCCATATTCTCCTTGGCTTGCTTGGTTAATTCCCATTGTCGGCAGTTTGTTGATGCCTATTCTAGCGAAAATTAACGGTAAACTTAGGGATTGGTCATCTTTCATCCTTGTCATAATCTCTTCAGTTTTCGCCCTTTCAATGCTGCCGGATGTTTATAACGGCTACTCATTAGACATCCAAGTGCAATGGATTCCATACTTCAATCTGGTCGCAGGCGTTTTAGTTGATCCCCTAAGCGTTTTCATGGCAAGTTTAGTTTCATGCATCGGCGCTTTAATTATGCTTTACTCGATTGGTTACATGGCTCGTGAAGAAGGGCTAACACGATATCACTTCTTCATGTTGCTCTTTTTAGGCAGCATGGTTGGCCTAGTCATGGCAGACAACTTTGTCCAACTGTACATTTTCTGGGAAGTTGTAGGTTTATGTTCATACGCCCTAATTGGTTTCTGGTACAAGCGACCCAAAGCAGTTCGAGCTGGAATGAAAGCCTTTCTTGTAACTCGCGTTGGAGACGTCTGTTTACTGCTTGGAATATTAATCTTATACTTTAACACTGGAGAGTTCGGATTTTCATCGGTTCAAAACAGCATAGGCTTCTTGAGTGCATCCTCGCTTACGACGATGGCTTTACTCATGTTTGGGGGAGCAGTTGGAAAGTCTGCACAGGTACCGCTTTTCGTTTGGCTCCCAGATGCCATGGAAGGCCCGACAACGGTTAGCGCCCTCATCCACGCCGCAACAATGGTGAAGGCAGGCGTATACTTGGTCGCAAGAACAGCAACATTCTTTTCTTCAAGTTCAGATTATCTGCTTGTTGCAGCTGGAATAGGCACGTTAACAGCCTTTATGGCTGCTACGATGGCTTTAGCAACATTCGACATCAAAAGAGTGCTAGCATTCTCCACCATAAGTCAGCTTGGCTATATGATGTTTGCTTTAGGTTTAGGCACATCTGGAGGATGGTTTGCAAGCCAATTTCACCTAATGAGCCATGCATTGTTGAAGGCGCTGCTTTTCCTTTGTGCCGGTGCGATAATCCATGTTACTGGAACCCGCGATATGCGCCAGATGGGTGGGCTGAAACGACATATGCCCATCACTTTCGTGACTTTCATCGTCGGAGCATTATCTCTATCCGCTGTGCCACCTTTCAATGGTTTCTGGAGTAAAGACATGATACTGGAGGAGTGCTACAATCTTGGCGGTGAAGTTGGCTACTTACTCTTCTTTGCTGGCACAGTGACTGCGATAATAACTTTTGCATATACCATACGGATGATTTCCCTTGTTTTTCTAGGCAAAGAATCAGCTTTTCTAAAAACGAAAAAATTACATGAAGCACCAAGCGTGATGACCCTGCCTCTTGTAATTTTAACTCTTGCATGCATAGTTTCAGGTTTTCTGCAGCTTCCATTCGCGCATATGATGTCGCAAGTTGTACCAATAACAGAATTGTCCTTTATGAACATTGGAACTGTGCCATTGACTTGTTCACTTCTCGCATTAGTGATAGGCGGATTACCCGCATACATAGTATACATTAAAAGGTCAGTTCCGCCGCAACGCTTCACTCAAGGAACATTTTCTCGAGCTGTTTACAAATTGTTGGCAAACGGTTACTACTTTGATAGTTTTTACAATTATGTTTTTGTGAAGGGTACATCCTATGTCTCGGGCAAGATGAGGAAACTTCAAACTGGAATTTTGAATGTTAACATGTTGGCTGTTCTGATAGGTCTTCTGTTTCTTTTAGGCTTACTGTTTGCAGCATTGGAGGGTGTTTTCGTCTAAATGTTCACGTTAACAATTGACACTTTACTGGTATTCACGAGTATAGCCCCCTTTGTGGGTTGGGCTGCGGAAAAATCACATAAGCGGAGCCTTTCCGGAGTTTATGCAGCTTTAGGTTTCATAGTTTCAGGCTTTGCACTTTACAATTTATTTAGTCAAGCCTTGTCAAATCCCGTTCTTGTTCCAGTTAACGCTGGAATTTTTGAAGCTTGTTTAAGAGTTGATGCTTTAAGCGTTTTTATGGCTTCCATTTTTCTTGCTTTAGGCTTTGTAGCAACTGTTTACTCTATAAAATACATGGATCGGGACACAGGTCTCCCACTTTACTACACGCTGATTTTAGCTATGCTTAGCGGAATGTTAGGTGTGGTTTTCGCCGGAGACTTTTTCACACTTTTTGTTTTCTGGGAACTCATGTGTATAGCATCATATGCGCTTGTCGCCTTTAGAAAACAGAACTGGGAGCCTATCGAAGCTGGGTTTAAATATCTTGTGATGAGTTCGGCTGGCAGTGCAACTGTGCTTTATGGGATGGCGCTCCTGTATGGTTTGACTGGAACTTTGAATTTTGCTCAGCTGTCTTTGGTTATGACCGGTCGAACTACAGATGTTTGGGGCTACATAAGTCTAGCTTTTATTGTAACTGGTTTAGGGGTGAAAGCTGCGTTGTTCCCTCTTCACACGTGGCTTCCGGATGCGCACCCTGCGGCTCCAAGCCCGGTTAGTGCCCTGCTTTCTGGAATTGTGATAAAAGCTGGAGCATACGCCATTATTAGAAGTTTATTCATGGTTTTCCTTCCATCCCAGTTTTCTTGGCAAACAGCATTAGCCATCT
>CBETPM010000007.1:0-14195 GCA_965538135.1 Candidatus Bathyarchaeota archaeon | reverse complement strand
CAGGAATACTTTTCGAACCAGAAGAATACAGCAATATTAGTATCCAAAACAACCAGATTTCACAGAACAGTTACGGTTTCTACGTTTCAACAAACACAAGCACACTCATAACTAGGAACTACATAATAAACAATACTGTAGGAATCTATTATGCTAGTGGAGAAAGGCATGAAGCTCATTTCAACGACATTTGCAATAACGGCATTGGCATGGACGTATCCAGTAGCGCTGTTGTTAACGCCACTTACAACTATTGGGGAGATGAAAGCGGACCACATCATCCATCGCTAAACCCTAAAGGAAAAGGAAATCCCGTTGGAGGAGATGGAGTAAATCTTGATTTCATATTCTTTTTAACAAAATCAATAGACTATAATAATGCGGCTCCAACAGCGGTGCTTTGGACAGACATAGTGTTAGCAGCACCAAACCAAACAATCACGTTCGTAGGAACAGATTCCTATGACGATGGACAAGTGAACCAGTATTTCTTTGATTTTGACGATGGAACCACGACTGGTTGGACTGCATTGTCGCTTTTCACGCATAAATACAGCAACTCAGGAAGTTACGTTGCAACATTAAAAGTGAAAGATGATTTTGGAAGTGAAAGTGAAATAGACTCTACAACAATAATGGTGCAGGGGGGACTTATACCATTAGATGTGCAGATAAGTCTTGAGGAGTATACTGTCGAGCTTAACCAAAATATTTCAGTCACGGTTTACGTAACCTATGGCAGTTCTGCAGTAGAAAATGCAAGCATCACGTTATACTCCGTAAAAGGCGGGGTTTTCTCACCTTCCACAGGAATAACAAATTCCACAGGATATTTCACAACGACTTTTACAACCCCTAATGTTACAGAAGTAACTGACGTAAGGCTTATTGCAAGAGCCTCTAAAGAAGGGTTTGCCGACGGGTCAGACCACGCATATGTAAAAGTGCTTCCACCAATGTTAATTGACATAGCTACTGAACCAACAGTTATTAAGTCAGAAGAAAACGCCAGCATAACTGTTTATGTAACAGACTTCTTTGAGGAGCCAATTCCAGATGTAGCTATTTCAATAGGATGCGATAATGGAACAATTTCGCCGTTAATGAGTATAACAGATATCGATGGAACCACAACGTTTGGTTTCACTGCCCCTAAAACAACAGCGGAGATAAATGTTACAGTAACGGTTACAGCCACAAAAACGGGATTTGCAGAAAGCCACGGCTCTTTTAAAATTACAATAGAACCTAAAATACTTCAGGTAGAAGTTATCGCAAGTCAGCAATCCATATTTTCAGAGGCTAATTCCACAATAACAACGCGCGTAACCTATGATGCCACTCCAATAGCAAATGCGACTATTCTTATGGAATCAAAAAATGGAGGAACCTTCTCAACACAAACATTAAATACAAATTCAGAAGGAGAGGCTACATGCATTTTCACATCACCACAAACCATAGCAGAAGAAGGCTTGAATGTTTCAATAACAGCAACTGCATCTAAGGAAGGTTATGCTGATGGAGTTGGACAGACAAAAATATGGGTGAAGCCAAGAATACTCACCCTCGAAATAACCGCTAAATCCAACATCACCTTATCCAACGCAGAGCTAGAATTAACAGTTAACGTAAAACATGAAACTTATCCGGTCGAAGGAGTAAACGTTACCATAACAAGCCACGACTCTAATGTTACGCTTTCAGAAATAACAGACGCCAAGGGCAATGCCACATTAGTTTATGTAGCACCTGCTGTTAATGAACAGACCAACATAACGCTGATTGCCTCAGCTACAAAAGAAGGATACATTGGAAACACAGGCCAGCTGAACATAACGGTCAATCCACGAACATTCGAAATTCAAATCTCAATATTCGCGGTAAAGTCCGGAGAACCCGCAACCGTTGAAGTGCTTGTAACATGCAAAGAGGATGAAAGCAAAGTAAGCGATGCCCTAGTAAGCATAAATTCAACAGATGGAAGTTTCCAGGAAAACGCAGCAATGACAAACGAGGAGGGCTATTGCTCCTTCACTTTCAACGCTCCACAAACAGCAAATGAGTTGCCAGTTAATATCACCACAATTGTAACAAAAGATGGTTACATTAAAGGAACAAAACAAATAACAGTGTTGGTAGAGCCGAAACCTTGGGAATTACCATGGACTCTCATATTAGCGATTCTTGTTCCAGTGGTTATAGTCATTATAGTGGTTGTCCTCATTAAATTGAAGATCATTACGGTTTCGACGGAAGAAGAATCATAATGTTTCGTGAGACGCAATATTTAATAGACCGTGCATATTCATATTAAATAATTAGGAGAAAAGCCAATGGCCAAACTTCGACTGAAAGAATCGCTAGCTAAGCTGAAGAAAGTTAGAATCAAATTTAATCTGAAGAAAAAGAAGCAGGTAGCTATCCCGCCAGCTCCTCCAAAACCCATACCTAGAGGGTTCAAAGTTGTGGACAAATATCCTCTTTACGAACCTTTTGCCCATGTTGCCATTGTTCAAAATCCAAAAACTGGGGAATATAAGTATATACTTGATGAGTTGCAGCTTGACCCGTTGGAAAGAAGCGTTTACAACCGTATTTTGGAAATATTGCTTGCAGAGATAGAATCGCCAAAGGAAGAGATAGTTGACCCTAGAAAGTTTTTTGCAGAAGAAGCCAAGAAAATTGTTGACAAGTACCGGATAAGCTTAGGCTGGCTTCCAGACGTTTCTTGGTACAAGATTCTCTACCATGCTGAAAGAGACCTGGTAGGGTTCGGCAGAATAGACCCGTTAATGCGCGACCCAAATATTGAAGACATATCATGTGACGGCGTGAATAAGCCCGTTTATGTATGGCATAGAAACTACGAAAGCATCGAGACTAACCTTGAATTTGAAAGTGACGAAGAACTTGACAACATGGTTGTTAAGCTTGTACACATGGCTGGTAAACACGTAAGCTCAGCCTTCCCGATAGTTGATGCCTCACTTCCAGGAAAACATAGATTGGCAGTATGCTACAGACGCGAAGTCACACCCTTCGGAACAGCCTTCACCATTAGAAAATTCAGAGAAGACCCCTACTCCATAGTTGACCTGATAAATCTGGGTACTTTCTCAGAGGAAATGGCGGCATACTTCTGGATGTGTCTTGAAAATAGAGCTTCAATAATGGTTTTAGGCGGCACAGCCGCAGGAAAGACAACAGCTCTAAACGCCTTGGCATGCTTGATAAAGCCTGGAAGCAAGATAATAACTATAGAAGAGACAGCGGAGCTTAACCTGCCCCATGAAAACTGGGTTTCACTCATAGCAAGACAAAGCTATGGTTTAGGCGGCAGCGGAGTCGGCGAAGTAACACTATTTGACCTTGTAAAAACTTCAATGAGACACCGCCCAGACATACTAATTGTCGGAGAGGTTAGAGGACAAGAAGCCTACGTGCTTTTCCAGGCACTAGCCACAGGCCATGGCGGCATGTGCACAATGCACGCTGAAAACCTAGATTCTGCTGTTAAGCGTTTAACACAGAAACCAATGGACATTGCTCCTGCATACATACCATTAATGAATTTGGTTCTCTCTGTGCAGAGGGTTTACCTTATAAAGGGTGAGGAGAAAAAGGCGTATAGACGTGTGATAAACGCTAATGAAATTGCTGATTATGAAGATTATCGGTGTGTTTTCCGGTGGAACCCTGCAAAAGATGAGCATGTGGCCTCATTCAACAAGAGCATACTTTTGTCATCAATTTCTGAACGTTTAGGTCTCAGCAAAAAACAGCTGTTAGAAGAAATAGAGAGGCGGAAAGAAGTTTTACATTGGATGCGTGAGCGTAACATAAGAAGTTACAAAGATGTAGCTGCAATCATCGCGGAATATTACGCTAGACCTAGACAAATTTACGAGAAGGTTCTTGCTGGAGAGGAGGTAAAACTAGTTGCAGCTTCTAGAAACCCTTGAGGCGTGGTCTTTCCGCATCTTCGGAAGAGCCGCACCTTCCTTTCTAAAACATGTTTTGGAGTTTAAAGATTACTTGGAAAGGGCGAAAATCAAGATTTACCCAGAAACCTACGTCTCTCTAATGTTTTTTCTTGCAACCTTAACGCTTCCCATTTCTATAGCGTCTATAATAATTCTGTACCTTTACGGTTTTATTCCGATAATTTTCTTGGTACCGGTTCCCTTCTATATAATGATAGGCTTTCTGCTGATACCTATCTCAAGAGCAAGTGAAAGAGCAAGCAACCTAGAAAGGGAAATGCCCTTTGCAGCAGCCTACGTCAGCGTAATGGCTTCTGGTGGTATAGCGCCTTACACAAGTGTTAAACGTCTCGCAGAAGTCGAGCTGATGCCCGCCATGAGAGGTGAAGCCAGAGAGATAATAAAGGATGTGGAAATTTTCGGCATAGATCCTCTTACTGCTATAGAAAATGCGGCAAAGAATAACCCACTAGATGTTTTTAAGGATTTCTTTTCAGGGTACGCCTCCACGGTGATCATAGGTGGGGATATAGGACATTTTCTGGAAAGAAAGGCGGAAGACATTTTCAAGACAAGGGCTATGCGAGTTAAATCGGCGGCAGAAAGACTTGGAATGCTATTGGAAACGTTCATAATTGTTATGGTTTTAATGTCTCTTTGCTTCTACATTCTCTTCAGCGTGGAATCCATCTACAGCGTCGGCATATCAATGTATTCTGGCATAATCCTCTACACATACCTATTCACGCCATTGCTTTCATTAATGTTCATTTACTTGGCACATAGTATGCAGCCGAAAACTCCTGTTGTAGAATTACGCCCCTACAAAGTCTTCGGAGTCTGCAGCATAATAGCCACAGTACTCTTCCTGCTGATGACAAACTTCATGGGATACATAGAAGTGCCGTTCTTCACCTCGTTCCAAACAATAATTGATTTGCCAGTAGCTGTGGCCATAGCCCTTTTCGTTGCAACGGCACCAGCAGCTGTAGTTAACAACAGGCTTTCAAAAAAGAAAGCCAGTATCGAGGCAGGCATAAACAATTTCTTGAGAGACTTAACGGAAGTTAGAAAGACAGGGCTGTCTCCAGAAAAATGTATTGAGAGCTTATCTAATCGTGATTATGGAGAGTTTAGCAAGGAACTTCGTAAAATAAGCTCGGAGATTTCTTGGGGAGTCCCCGTAAGAAAAGTTATTATGGATTTTGTTAAGCGTGTTCGCAGCTGGATGACACAGATTGTAATGTTCCTGCTTGTTGAAACCATAGATGTGGGTGGCGGGACAATTGCCATGATAGAATCTTTGGCAAGGTTTAACAATTTAACGCAGGAAGTTGAGAAGGAGAAGAAGATGGCTGTCCGTCCTTATATATTGATGCCCTATTTTGCTGCGATACTGCTTGTAGCTACAACAACTATGATGATAGGGTTTACGGCTGGCACACTTAACGTAGCTGAAACTACTCAAACACAAGATTTGACACCTATGATAATGACTTTCGTAACCTCAGCAATTTTTCACAGCTATCTTATTGGCATCGTTGCTGGTAAGATAAGTGAAGAGTCTATTGCTGCCGGTTTTAAGCATGCTTCGCTTCTTGTGATAATTGCGGTTTTGGCAGCCAAGCTTGTGCCTATGTTTATAAAATTTGGATAGGAGAAAACAGAATAATGAAGAATAGAAAGCCGCTTCAAAAATATAAAGCTGGTAAAAGAGCGATAAGTCCTGCCATCTCCACAGTCATACTAACCAGCGCCATAGTTGTGCTTTTGCTTGTCACTGTGGTTTTTGCGAACAACTTTTTGAATGCAAGAATGGCTGAAAACGAGTTTAGCGCTGTGAAACAGTTTATGCAGACTGTTGGGCTTCAGATAGATGATGTGTCCTGGACTATTGGGCGTACGCAAACAGTGAGCTATAGTAGCAAGTTTGGACAGGTGAATTTTGAGTCTGCCGCTTTAAATTATACTGTCTTCGTGAATGATACCTTTTTTGCAAGTTATGTTACTGGGGTTATCTTGTTTAACATGCCTGTAAATAAGTACTCTTTGGGAAACAATTATTATGAGAGCGTGTATCCATCAAGCCGTTCATTTCTTCAAACGGGTACATCGGCGCCTGTAAGCCGTGTTTATGTTATGGAGAAGTTGCCTATGAACGATGGTAATTTCATAAGGATCGTTGTTGCGCCCATAATAAGAATGTTGAATTCAACGATATTTACTGGCGAAGAACTTATCAATTATTTTAAGTTTTATCTGCCTATTCTTTCCTCTGGTTCTCATCCGAGACATTCACAGTCTATAACACTTAGAGGAGAAAATGTTTCAGTAAGGACGCAAGGTGATGCTAACTCTGTTAGGATAGAAGTTTCTTTTCCAAAAGAAACTATAGGCTTTGACTCTGACTTTTTTAATTTTGAAAGCCTTGCAGTGGAGGTGAACGTCCCTTCGGGTTGTGTTATTGAGTTTTACACTGGAGAGGTGGTTGTTTCTTTAGGATTACACGTGTAGGAGTGATATAAGTGCCTCATATAACTATTGAATATGTGATTATGCTTCCGGTTTTAATATTGCAGATTATTCTTTTTCCGTTGGCTGCCGGTTGGATGATGAATATTTGGGTGGATTCTCGCAGAACTCTGGCTCTTCAAGAAGCTGCAAGCCATTTGGGAAGCACTATACAGCAGATATATTTCTCCCTTAACCATGAAACCATAGGTGCTGGGACTGTTGCACAAAAGGCTGATGTTCCGCCATTCATAGAAAACCATGCTTATGTCGGGAACGCAACGCTTAGAACGTTAAGCCAGTCTGAAAATTCCAGCAAAGTTTTGGAGATAACGCTTAGGATGGTAGATGTGAGGATTTCGGTAACAGCCTCTGTTATTCTCGGCAGCAACGTTGTTTGGCAAGACTCCACATTTGTAAGCAATTCTACAAACGCGGGAATCAGAGCAACAAAATTTGCCAACGGCAGTATTTCTTTGGCTTTCACAGAATAGGGGGAGGAGAAACTGGCAGGCTCAACTATAGATCACTTGGTTTCGGTCACCGTTTTTCTAGGTGCGCTACTGTTGTTCATAAGTTTGTTTAATCAGACAATCCAAACAGCCATAATCTATCAGCGCCATAGAGTTTTAGCAACAAAATGCAGCGATTTGCTTGATAACATGTTATTGAACCCTGGTATACCCATGGATTGGGGAAGAAGCAATGTTACACCTACAGGTTTTGGCTTACAAGACCCAGAATTCACCCAGTATAGGCTTAGTCCCTTTTCGTTAATGCGTTTACAGTCAGCTGCAGGCGAACCAGTTTGGTATCCAAAAACAGGGCAGTATTATAGCAATGTCACTGTAGGCTTTGGGAACTTCCTGCTTGTGCCATTCACGGAAACAATTAATTATTCTCTCGCGGCGCATCTTCTTGGAATAAACGAAACCTATGGTTTCCGACTAACTATAACACCAATAGTAACCGTTTCAATTTCAAAACTGCAGTCTGATCCTTTGACTCTATCTGTAAATGTAATGGGAGCTGGCTTCCCACTTTCCAACGCTATGGTAAGCTATTGTTTCATTAATGTTGAAGCTACTGGAGGTCAAGGCGCATATCCAGCTTTTACCACAGAGTATGGAACTGCTTATACAAACGCTGAAGGCTCTGCGGTGTTAAGTTTTCCAGATGTGGACGAGGAAGACGAATCTTACGTGTTGATCGCCTACGCACACTTAAGCGGGTTGATAGGGGTTGGCTATTATGAGCATGTGATCCACGATGAAAACTATGTGGTTCCGTTTGTAAGCGATCTTGAGGAAAGAATAGTAATAATTGCCCATAGCTACGATGTACATGGCGGAGATAACCCAGCGGAAATAGCTTACAACGCCACCTTCGTTCTACTAACCGAGGATTTTACACTTCGCGAAATGCCAATGGAAAATTCTACAGGTAAAGTTGGAAAAATCAATTATGGTGAAGGAAAACCTTACAAAACGATTCAGATTCCCACATACAACCCTGGTATTCTCGTTATCACTTATAGAAAGAGCGCGGTAGAAACCGGTGTTGTTTTAATGCCTTGGGGTATAAGTTCTCTGGCTTTTCCAGTGGTTTTTGGAGGCGATCCCTCAAGTAGTGATTGGGTTGCAACCGACTTACGCCAGGTAATAGTGAACGGCATCGCCTATCAGGCTAAGCTTGCTTTGTGGAGTTTGGAAGGCTATCAGGTGATCGGCTGATGATGCGCACCATCGAAGTGCTGCTAGTGATAATAATTATTACAGCTGCCTTCATAATTGCCTCCTTCTATGCAGTATTGCCCATTCCGAGACGGGCCTCGCCTATTAACTTGAGAAGGTTGGCTTTGACAACTTTGCAGACTTTGGATGTGGATTATGATTTAAGTGAAATAGTTTTCATGCCAGAAAATGACACAGCTTGGGGACAGCTTCAAATTGCACTTTCTGCTTGTCTTCCCCCAAACATAGTTTACAATTTAACCGTTTATGAAGTGCAAAGCGGAAGCTCTGGACAGCTTTATTCTCCCATAACGTCGATTTCTAATGCCGAAAGCTTAGGGATTGGTTCTGATGCTGCTTCTTATCTTGTGGCTTCTTCTAATGTTACTTTTAGGGTGATTCCAGAGAAGATTGGAGAGCATGGAGGCGGAGGGACCCTATATATACTGAATTGCAGCGATGCTAACGGGTGGTGGATAACCGGCTACACAGCGCATACACTAGCAGAAGACCTCTACAACCTATTATCACCATATTTTCAAACCGCAATAATGATACAAAACACAACACAACTCGCACAAATACTGAATGGCACAGCTATCCAAGACGAAAAAGTGCAAGGAGCTGTAATAATAAACACTTGCGGAGAAGCGGTGTCAATACCAAGCGGCTATTATGCGAGTTATGGAGTAGGATACGACCCAGGCGCTAATTCTTATGCAAGATACTGCTACACTTTAGGTCAAAAAGTAAGAGAAAACAATTTCACATGGGTAAGCATAGTAGGTTACCCACTCTATTATGTTAGCAACACCGGACTGTTTCCAGACCAACAAAACACTTGGGGAATCTATGGAATGAAACGTGTAGGAGCAGCGGGATTAAACGCTTTTCTGCAAGGTTTGGATAATCAATCTTATTCTTATAATTCAAACTGGATAACTGGAAGCCCAGGAGTTGTTTATCTCTCATCCACTTCTCTGTATTACGCCAACTATTATGGCATCTACCCTTCTCCATATCAAACCTCAACAAGAGCCCTGCCGTCTTCGATAATAAACACATATCATTTGATCGTCACAACATATGTTATAAATCCTGTTGACAGCTGGATACCAGGAGCCGTATTCCGGCACGCCCAAGGTGGCTCCTTTTTTGCTCTCGGTTTAACAAGAACACCTGACATTAGGCTTACAGCTCTTGGACTTTTAAGCGATTATAAGCCTAGACTATACCGTTCTGAATACACGGCGATTGGAACCTCTAGACTTGTGGTTTTGCAGCTGGGGTTGGTGGGAGGAGTCTAGAACCATGAACTGTAAGGGTCAATTTTCTCTTATTGCGGCTTTGCTTGTGGCTGTCGTTTTGATAGGCACTGTTATAATAACTTATTCAGTCATACGTAATAGTCCAGTGCGAGAGCAAGCCCAAATATTGAGTGCAGTAGACGAAACTAACTTTGCCCTAAAACAAATTTTGGGCTTTACTGTAGGCTATTACGGTTCAGTTTTGCAAGTTACTGGAAACACTTCTTACGCTAGAGCCTTGGCGACGAACTATCTACATAGCGGATTGGTTAATATTGCGAATATGCATCCAGAGTGGGGGCCCTCCTTCAATGTGAGCAGTTTAGATTTGACGACATACTGGTTTACAAACAACAGTTATAGCGCTGGAAATCTAGCAGTAAACTATAGCCTGAACGGTTTGGGAATGTACGGAATAACTTACACAGCCTCGTGTAGACTATCTGTGCAAATTCAAAATACAACATCCGCCGAGTATGTGAAATTAAACGTAACTAAAGATGAGGGAGAACCTCTCATAAATCTTGGAAGGCAGAACTTCAAATTCTACCGTTATATTTATGCAAGCTCTACATGGGAGCTCGTTAACCCCAGCACAGAACCAACAGCTTTTGCAAACGGCACTTATTTAATAGAAACACCAGAAGATATAGACCCCTATTCTTATATGCTTCAAATAGAAGACCCAAGAGGCATTATTGTCGTAGCATCATCCTTCAGCAAATACACAATATCATTGACATGGAACTCAACATTTTATCAGCAACTACAAGACGCGACATTAACTATTGAACTATTACAAAATGGCACTATGCGGTGGCTTGGACAAAACCTCCAATTGACAACTCAAGCAAAACCAATCCCTCCAATACCAGTAAAGGCAATTCGCGTTAACCAAACAATAAACAATGTAAACCAAGAAGTACCATTCCAAATAGAAGACTGGGCTTCAAACTACCAAATTCCATTAGGGTTAACTAACAACGCCAGCGTTTTCAGCGATAGAACAATGTTAGTTTTCCTTGTAAACCCAAATGTTACAAAAGTAACAATATGGTGGAACGGAAGCGATGCAGTAACCCAAACACCCTATGCCTATACAAACAGATATTTTACGGACAACCCCAGTAACGGAGTATTATCAAATGGGAAAACTACCTTAAATGTAGATACTTCAGGAAACCATTTCAGAATCTATTCTAGTATCGGAACAACCGAAGCCACCGCCCGTTTTATGCGTATAAACAATGAATGGAGCATATACGGAGCCGACCCTGCCTACTGCATTTACAATGGAATCGTAAGAGACATAATTCACCAAGAGGCAGAATGGAGCGGAGGAGCCGACAATTGCCCTAACCTCTATGCACACATAGTTTTGACGCTTCCAGCAAACGCCACATACTACACTTATCAGCTACGTTTAATGTTCCTAGACTCACAACAACCAAGAAACATCACAGACCTATGCCCTCTCAGACTCTCCTATTCTGGAGAACAAACACAAACCGAAAACGGAACAGAAACTTCAACCTCGACAGGCGTATTCTACAATTTCTCAGCTTCATGCTGGCAACACCACTGGAGCCAAATAACCTCAGCCTCAGGAACAAAGGGCACTGGAATAATGTTCACAAACACAGCCAACCAAATGCTCTACTTTTTCGACAACATAGCGGGAAACAAAACAGGAGCCCTAAACATAGCTTCAGACGCCATAGAACTGTGCCCAGTAACAAGCATGGCATCAGCCAACTTCCAAAACGCCCTAGACATAACATGGTACGGCGCAGTAGTAACCTTCGACGGAACAACACCCATATACAAACAAGACGACAGCGGCTTATGGATAACAGTTGAATATCCGCCAACAATCACCGTAACCACGGAAAGTTAGGGCATTGTTCAATTTTAGAATTATTTAAAATTTAGATTTCAAGTTCATACAAGTTAAATAGTAAATCCAAAGATTTGCTAAACAGTGAAGGTGAAACGCATGGCACCAAAAAACATGTTAAAAACTAAAAAGGCCATATCCCCAATACTTGCCACACTCCTCCTCATAGTCATAGCCGTAGCCGCCATCATAGTAACATACGCTTGGATAATGACCTACATGAGCAGCGCAGGACAACAGGCAGGAGTAATCCTATACAAAGCAAACATAAGATTTTACAATGTTAGTAACACAAAGAAAATTGACATTGACGTGGGGAACTCGGGGACTTCAGACACGCAGATACTTCAAGTCTACATTGGAACATCAGCTACAAATCTGGAGAACCAAACAACAAGCCCGCAGCTACCAGTATCACTGGCTGCAGGCTCCATCATTAGACTTACTGTTACCTATAATTGGAGTGCTGGAGTAACATATTACTTTAAGATCATACCCTCTGCGGGACAGCAACCATTAGGTCCATTCCCAGAACAAGCACCATCAAGCTAAAACCTTTCCTCCCTAAAACTCTTTTTGAACAGCTTATAATTAATATTAAATACCATCAAAAATACTTCAACATAGCCAAATGGTGTCCCAAATTGCAAGCATTTATTGCTCTAATAAGAACAATTGTAACTTTATCCTTTCTTCTTTACGCTTCATGGAGTGATTATAAAACCCGCGAAGTCAACAACACCCTGTGGATTTTCTTCGCACCACCAGCCTTCGCCTTAACCTTTACAGAACTTCTATTCTACAACCCTTCAATACTACACCTTTACGGTTTATGCTTCGCTCTAACCTCAGCCTTCGCCATAACACTTTTTTATCTAGGCGGTTTCGGAGGCGCCGACGCAAAAGCCCTAATGTGCCTAGCCTTAGCCCTACCCTTCTTTCCCGAAAAACTGCCAACACCCTTATCGGGGCAAATCTCCATAATTTCAAAATACTTTTTGCCATTCACAGTTTTCAGCAACTCAGTCATAATAGCCGCAGCCACCGCCATCTACATATTTGCATATAACCTAATTATACACAGAAAAAGTGGAACAGCATTATTCGAGGAAAAATATAAAAATGAGCCTCTCTGGAGGAAAATCCTCGTTTTGATAACGGGATATAAGGTTCCAATAGAAAAACTGAAAGAGAAATGGCACTATTACCCCCTGGAAGACATAAAAGAAAAAGAAGAAAATCAACTGCAAAGAAAACTCATAATAATGCCAAACGATGACGAAAGAGAAGCCATAGTTGAAAGATTAGCCAAAGCAATAGAAGAGAGAAAAATTCAAAACAGAGTTTGGGCAAGCCCAGGGTTACCAATGCTAATTTTCATAACTGCGGGCTTAATCGCAGCATTGCTTTTTGGAGATTTTGTTTGGATGTTTGTAAGCTTTCTACTTAGATAGAAATAAGAAATATTCAATAACAATTGATAACAAAGCTGGAATAAAAGACAAGGGAAGATAACTCCATGCTAAACCACGCTCTGGATTAAAAATCATCACGAAAACAAGAACTGGAATTATTAGCCAGAAAAGGCTTACACAGATACTTGCCTTTTTAGAAGGATAAATTTCCATAAACGCCTTCCTCAGAATCCAAGATAATCCAAGAAAACCCAGGGCAAAAAAGAAAAACCCCATAAAAAGGGAAAGCTGTCTCGTCAAAACGCCTAAACCAATCAGTTCTTCAACATCCCTGAAGGGCGCCAACCCACCAATCATAAGGTATCCGGTAGAATTTACAAGCGTCCAAAAAGCAAGCCAAAAAATTACAACAGCAAAATGCCACCGAACCTTCTTTCTCAAAAACAAAAATGCTTGAGCCACAAATGATGCAAGCAGGCATACAAGTATTCCACCCCCATAGATCCATGCCAACCGCGCTGGACTAACATCACCCAAAAAGCTCCACGATATACGCGAAAGCTCGTAAGGCCATAACAAACTAATATGCAAGCCAGTTATTTTTCCTCCGAAAAGCAATACGAAAAAGCCGTGTCCACAGACTTCGTGTAAGAATTCTGAAAAGATTTTTAAGATAAAACCTGATGTGGCAAATGTGGTAAAGAATGTTAGCTTGTTTGGCATTTTTGCTCAATTCTTCTTGTTCATTTTCGCTTTGAATATAAAAATGCGGCAATTACCATGAGAACTGAAGCGATGCCAACCAGTGGTAAGGCAAAGTCTCTGTAAGTATAATTTGTGACTGGAAGCATGTTCTGACTTGAAGCTTCGTAAGAATAACAAAAGGCACTAACAATGTATAGGATAATCGTAGATAAAAGCAAGGAAAGCTCAACTTTAAATTTCAAACATTTCTCCCCTTAAACCATCTGCCTCTAGCCTTTGAAGCTCCACGGTATTAGTCTAGACATACTAAAATACTTTATGAAAAAATGTTATCTATACATAAACTTCACTTGGTTATGGTGAACAAAACCTTGTCAGCCAATATGCTCATAAAGGAAACTCTCGAGCTTTTGAAAAGTAAAGAAAAAGAATTTAACGTAGTGGTTATGCCAGACTTTTTCCTCGATCGTCTGGTGAACTTATCCTTCTCTTTGGAAGAATTTGTTGGAAAACTGGAGGATATCATAAAAAGGAAAGGTGGAAGCATAGATGGCGTAAGGCAAACAGAGATTAGAGGTGGAAATGCCATAAACACTGCTTCAGCCCTTGCATCATTAGGCGTAAAAGTTACTCCAATAGTT
>CBETPM010000006.1:0-14413 GCA_965538135.1 Candidatus Bathyarchaeota archaeon | reverse complement strand
CGGTGATATGCCAATAAACACGTGTAACACGCCAAATGAAGCATTGTTAAACGCGAAAAAGTTTATCCAAGCCGGAGCGCACGGAGTAAAAATAGAGGGAAATAAGCCTGAAGTTGTAAAGGCGCTCTTAGACGCTGAAATTCCAGTTCAAGGACATGTTGGCATGCTTCCCCAAATGGCAGATGTCTATCGCGTCAAGGGTAAAAAACCAGAAGAAGCTAAACAGATCTTTAGAGATGCCCTAGAACTTGATAGACTGGGCGTTTTTTCAATAGTGATTGAATGTGTCCCAGAAGGCTTGGCTAAGAAAATAACAGAAGCTGTGAAGGCTCCTACGATTGGTATAGGAGCTGGAAAGTACTGCGATGGACAAGTTTTGGTCACAAATGATATGCTTGGGATGGATCTAAGCTTCAAACCAAAATTTGTGAAGCGTTATACAGAGCTTAGCAGTATCATAAAAGATGCCGTTTCCAAGTTTGTTGAAGAAGTTTCAGCTGGCGTTTATCCTGACAAGGAACATACGTACCACTAGGAGGATAAAGGTGTAATGAAGCTTCAAAATAAGAGTTTGCCACAAAAAACTGTTCTCAAAGAGTTGGAGTTAAAGCTTAAAAAAGACTTTACATTTAAATCCGGGAGAATCGTTGGTTCCATGTGCACCGAGCCGCATCCAATGGCGAGAAGGGTTTACGTTCGCTATTTGGAAAAGAACCTAGGCGACCCTGGATTATGTCCTGGAGTAAAGGAACTGGAAAAAGAGATTGTGCAGATGTTGGGGACACTGCTTTCAAATCCGGAGGCTTCTGGGCACATTGTCACCGGCGGAACAGAAGCCAACACCCTGGCTTTATGGGCTGCTAAGAGACTTTCTAAAAAGAAAAACGGAGAGGTCATAATTCCCGTTTCTGCCCACTGCTCCTTTGACAAGGCTGCAGACATTCTAGGTTTAAAAATTGTTAGGGTTGGGTTAAACAGCAAGTTTCAAGTTGATGTGCCCGCTGTTAAAAAGTCACTAAACCCGAACACCGTGGCCATTGTAGGAGTTGCCGGAACCACAGGTTTAGGCGTCGTTGACCCCATAAAAGAGTTGTCAGAAATTGCTTTGGAGAATGGCGTGTATCTTCATGTCGACGCGGCTTTCGGCGGTTTTGTACTTCCATTTCTAAAAGAACTTTCTTATAATGTACCAGATTTTGATTTTGCATTGCCCGGAGTTTGCTCTATCACTCTTGATCCGCATAAAATGGGTTTGGCGCCGATTCCCGCTGGCGGGATACTCTTCAGAAACGAGGAAATTAGGAAGGCGGTTGTTTGGAAAGTTTCTTATTTGGCTGGTGGGAAAACAGAACAGGCTACTCTTGTCGGGACGCGTTCCGGCGCTAGCGTGGTAGCTGTTTGGGCTTTGCTTAGGCATTTGGGTGTGGAGGGCTACAAGAGGATTATTCATCGTTGTATGCGGTTGACATGGAAGCTTGTAGATGAAATTAAACGCGTTGATGGCTTGGAAATTGTTACAGAACCTACAATGAATGTTGTTGGTTTGAAATCCAAGGTTTTTGACATTCGCAAAGTAGCCCATGAGTTGAGGATTAAAGGGTGGGCAGTTTCGCTTTTTCCCAGCCACCTTCGATTAGTTGTTATGCCCCATGTTCGATGGGAGCATGTTAAACATTTTGTTAAAGATTTAAAGGAAATTGCCAAGAAGTTAGGATAAAGTAAGGAGATGGAAGTGCTTGCAGTTTCATCCATCTAAAGACATTGTGGGAACAAAAAGTGAAGTGCTAAAGGGAAAACGCATAGTTTTATGTATAACTGGAAGTGTAGCCGCGGTTCAGTGTCCAGAAATTGCTAGAGCCTTAATGCGACAGGGAGCTGAGGTTTTCACTGTTATGTCACCTGCCGCTCAGAAAATCCTTCATCCAAATCTTATGGAGTGGGCAACTGGAAACGTTGCTGTAACAGAGTTGACCGGCAAAATCGAACACGTAGCATTAGTTGGGGCCCGCAAAGGGCGGGCGGACTTGGTTCTTGTTGCTCCGGCTACAGCCAATACGATAAGCAAAATAGCATGTGGAATAGATGATACTACGGTAACTTCGGTCGTTTCAACAGCTTTTGGTTCAAAAACGCCAATAATAATCGTTCCAGCAATGCACGAGTCTATGTATAACCATCCGATACTCAACGAGAACATTGAAAGACTGAAAGCCCTTGGCGTAGAGTTTGTTGGTCCAAGAATTGAGGAAGGAAAGGCGAAAATTGCTAAGACAGGAGAAATTGTAGAGACTGTAATTCGCAAACTCACGTTTAAAAGAGATTTTACCAAACTAAAGGTTCTTGTTACAGCTGGTCCAACTGTGGAGTACATAGACCCAGTTAGGGTTATAACTAACAAGAGTTCCGGGAAGATGGGCATTGCAATCGTTGAAGAAGCTTTAAGCCGCGGAGCAGAAGTCACACTTATTTATGGTTTGGGAACTGTCCCGCCTCCCTCCGAGGCTAGGGTAATCCATGTTGAGACAACTGAACAGATGTATGATGCTGTTGTTTCCGAACTTAAGGCGCAAAATTACGATTTAGTTGTAGCCGTTGCTGCCGCGGCGGATTGGGTGCCTGTTAGAGCCTTTTCGCATAAGGTTTCAACGCGTGAAGTTCGTTCTCTCGATTTGAAGCTTAGGCCAACATTAAAAATCGTCGATGCCGTCAAGAAGTTAAGTCCAAAAGCTTTTCTGGTAGCTTTCCGCGCCGAATATAACCTTCAAGAAAAGGAGCTCATTGAAAGTGCCTACGAGAGGCTTAAGCAGGCTGAAGCTGACTTAATCATTGCAAATGATGTGGGCAAGGAGGGCGTTGGTTTTAGAGCTGACACAAATGAGGTTTACATTATTGACAAAGATAAAAAGTCGGTTCACGTCCCTTTGGCGCCCAAGCGGGAAGTTGCAAGGAAAATTTTGGACGCTGTAATTGGGAGGATGCAAGCAAAATAGTAGTATGTTAAACGCTTAATTTATTCAAAGTGAGGAAGATGAAGGCTAAGTTTAAGGTTGTTGCCGTCGGCGGCACATTCGACGAGTTCCATAAGGGACACAGAGCTCTACTGCTGAAGGCTTTTGAAGTTGGAGAACGCGTCTTAATAGGATTATGCTCTGACAGGCTTGTTGAAAGTCTCAGTAAACCTCACATCACGGCTCCTTACGAGCAGAGATTAGAAGAGTTGAAAAAGTTTTTACGAGAAAGAAAACTGCTAAACAGGGCGGAAATTATGCCATTAAAAGACCCGTTTGGAGTAACATTGTCTAAAGGATGCTTAGACGCCCTAGTGGTTAGCCGTGAAACTGAACCCATGGCAATAAAAATAAATGAAGAGAGAAAAAGGCGAGGACTAATGCCCCTTCACATAGTTGTTATAGATATGGTTCCTTCGGAAAATCACTCGCCAATATCCACTACAAGGATTCGCAGAGGAGAAATAGACCGCGAAGGACACCTACTAAGGGATTCAGCCTAACAAGCATAAAAACTAGAGGGGAGGGGGTACCCACTTTAGCAACACGTCAGACCCCAAATTCTCATTTGCAAACAAGACAAAAATACGACAAGAAACATACCATATAAAAGGGCAACACAAACCATGCAAAGAACCGGCGTAGCAAAGCTTCCGCTCCATTATGGCAAGGCACCCAAATGGCTAGTTGTTCGCATGCGCAAACTAGCCAAAGAAATAACCACCATTATCATAGAAGAGTATGGCACAGGCGAATTCCTTAAACGCCTTTCAGACCCCTTCTGGTTTCAAGCTTTAGGCTGCGTGTTAGGCTATGACTGGCACTCTTCGGGCGTAACAACCGTCGTTACGGGCGTTTTAAAACAGGCAATTGTGCCAGAAGAACACGGCTTGGCAGTTTGCGGTGGAAAAGGCAGATTTTCACGGCAAGCCCCCCTAGAAATTGAAGGTGCAGGCGAAAAGTTCGGATTTTCAAACGATAAAGTTGAAGCGTTACGTTATGCAAGCAAAATAAGCGCTAAAGTGGATAACACGGCTATTCAGGCTGGCTACCAACTTTATCACCACGCCTTTTTCGTGGCAGAAAACGGAAGCTGGTCAGTTATCCAGCAAGGCATGTGTCCCCAAGACCGCACCGCTAGGCGTTACCATTGGCTTTCAGAAAACGTTCAAAACTTTGTTGTTGAACCCCACAATGCCATAGTGGGCGAAGCAAAACGGGAAATCGCCTTAGACATGACAGCCAAAGAAAGCGAAAACTGTAGAAGGATTTCCGTGGACATTGCCAAAGAACAGCCCAGAAAAGTTATGCGCATGCTCCTTTCCATAAGACCGGCATATCAAAAATCCCTACAAGAATGGATGCCAAAAACCAACAAAACTGCGTGGAAAGAGTATCCAATAGACGTTTTATCCATGCCAAGAAACATAAACTGGAAAGCCTTACAAGAGGCTTACGAATTTCAACCCCGCAACTACGAAGAACTATTAGCAGTTAAAGGCATAGGACCAGCAACCGTGAGAGGACTAGCCCTAATAGCAGAACTCATCTACGGCGAAAAACCAAGCTGGAAAGACCCAGTAAAATACTCCTTTGCCTACGGTGGAAAAGACGGCGTGCCCTACCCGGTAAACAGAAAAGCCATAGACGAATCCATCCAAATGCTAAAACACGCAATAGAAGAAGCAAAATTAGGGAATAAAGAGAAAATAAGGTCTCTGCAAGGGCTTAGAGTTCTTGTGCCAAGCAATATATGACTAAATAAACCACCTTTTACTCTTCAACGGTTATCGCTTGCGTTGGACAAGATGTCACACACGCCATACACGCAATACAATCCTCTTCTCTTTCTGGAACAGACTTCTGAGTGTCAGGGTATTCCGGCAAATTTTTAAGCTCAAAGACGTTTACTGGGCAAACTTCAACACAGACTCCGTCGCCATTGCATTTACTCCAATCAACTTTTACTTTTGCCATTTTCCTTCAACCTTGCCATAAACTCTTACGCCATTCCATTTTTAATACTTTCCATTTATGCGCAAAAAAAGCTTTTAAACCAGCAAACAGAAAAACTCTAAACCTATCAGAAGGAGATGCTAACATGCCTTCAAAAAACTCCAAATTGTTAAAAACTTCTGGCATATGCGGAATAATAACTCCAATAATTGCTTACACGCTAATTTTGCTGGCGATAAATTATCATCCGCCATTCAGCTGGACGGATAACGCCCTAAGCGACTTAGGCATCGTAGAAGGTGCCACATCAACGCTGTTCAATTCAGGACTCATAATCGCAGGAACCCTAACACTGGTGTTCGCCATGGGCTTGTTTCAGTTTCTAAGCGAAAAAACAATGGGAAAACTTGGCGGTTTACTCTTTATTCTAGCGGCTTTGGCTCTCGCCGCAATTGGAGTTTTCCCCGAAAATTTTGGAGAAATACACTATTACGTTTCGGTTGCCTTCTTTGCGCTTTCACCCCTGGCGATGTTTTCTTTAAGCGCCGCCTTTACACAAATGAAAAACGCAAAGCTTGGAATTTTCACTTTTCTCACAGCCTTGATTGCAGCCCTTGTGTGGATAATACACTGGACAATACCCTTCGGAAAGGGCGTAGCAATCCCCGAAGCCCTCTCATCCCTTTCAGCTTCTCTTTGGTCTATTGTTGTAGGCTTCAAAATGTTAAGGGCTTCTTCACATTCAAACAGATGAGTCATAGAATCATCCATTTTGTGAAAGAATTCGTGAACTAAAGACTTCGAAGCGCTTCGAAAGAAGGCAAACACTTTATCAATTTACCACAACAATAAAAGGATCGAAAAGCATGGCAAAAAAGCGCAACAAAAAATCCGGCGAAAGCCGTTCCAGCATACAGGAGCTTAGCAAAAAGCTAGACCTAATAATTAAACGACTAGAAACTCTTGAAACTCTAATAATTAACAATCCAGAATACGCAGAGCTTGCCCCTTATCTGCGGCTAAGCCGTGCTGGAATAGGGTTATATGGCGAACCATTAAAACTAGTAGCCCGCATCAAAACAGCTGAAAAACATCTTAAAAAGAAATGGATCGCCCAAGACGACATTTCAAGATGCATAGTGCAAGCCTTAGCCATGTATGAAAAGCTAAACATATCCGCAATAACCCGTCAAGTTCGGAAAATGCGTGGAAAAGCTTCAAGAAGAATAGTAAGAGAAAGGGTGAAGCGTCTAGAAAAAGAAGGCATTGTCCAACAGGTCAGGGGCTACGGAAACACCTATCAGCTTGCAGAGTGACCGCAAGGTTGACCACTTTTTCTCATAATAAATAACTGCATTAGCCACACCCTTACTATTTATGGAGGTAGAAAAATGAATTGGAATAAAATGGGAACATACATAAGGAATAGCGCAAACAACCTATCAAACAAACTGTTCGGTATAACAACAAGAAAACGAAAGCCTAAGTTAAAACATCTAAACACCCAAAAAGCAGACGCCCACTTTGAAAGACAGTTATCCAAAGCTTTTGTTGAAACAGAACTCCCAAAAAGCCAAGCATTAGAATATTTGCGCAGATTCCAAAATCGTTAATTGCCACAAGTACAGAGTAAAAGGAGGTGAAAACGAAATGATCGAAGAAAAAGAAAAAGAGAAAAAGAAAGAGGTTGAAGAGTTAAGAGAAGTTTTAAGCGTAGTCTCCAAGGAAGTCCCAGCCCTGATAAGGGGAATAATCAACAGCGTCTTCTCCGAAGAAGCTGGAAGGGACATGGGCAGAGCCGCAGCATCCTTCTATAACGAGTTGAAAGAAGCTGGCATGCCAGAGGAAGTAGCAGTTAAAATGACTGAAAATTACATCTCCACCTTCACAAGCCTTGGAGAAATCATGAAGAGAGCAGTTAGCGGTGGGAAGGGAATAAAGAGTAAAGAGTTGGAAGAGGAAATTTCAAGGAAAATCAAGGAGAAGCTTGCTGAAAAAAGACTTGGAAAGAGGGAAGAAAAGGAAGAGGAATAAACTTCCCATTTAACCGAGTGCTAAGAGTATTGGAAAATGAAGATTATCAGCATAATTAGTACTGTTCTCCACGGAGCCCGTTTATTGCTTACTCTTTTGGCTTTATGGCTTACCCTGGGGTGGAATGTGCATAAGGCAAGAAAAGCATTTGAAAAAGAGTTAACACGCTTAGGAATGGCAAAAACAGATGCAAAAAGGCTGAGCGCTTGCTATTCTAAACTAAAAGATGATATCATGAATTCCTTGAAGTATTCAGCTTTCAGAACTCGTTAAAATGTCTGAATAGACCTGAGCACAACAGAAAGAAGAAAAACTTACATTGTAACCCTGTTTCTCAGCGAATTTTATGGCTTCTTCTGATGGGAAGGCTATAGCATCCACCCCAGTTTTTATGGCAAGAATATCCGTTTCTATGCGATGCGAACCTTTTGGTCGCATACATCCAAGAACCAAAGGCTTTTCGGGAAACATTAGCCTAGCTATTGTTAATACTTTCGCTATGGCATAGGGTTTAGGCGGCTTGACTTTCGCCATGGCGGTTCCATGTATAGGCATGAAAGCAATAACAACTATGGCGGATGGTTTGTATTTAGATATCATTTTTAAGGCTTGCAATTCGCCCTTTAACCGCCCATAATGGAGACCAGCAATTACATGGGGGATAAAGACTATTTCCGCTTTACTTAAGGCTTTCAAAGAATTTTCATAATCTTCAACAGTTACATCCAAATTGTAAATTTCTTTTATAGTTTCATCCGAGCCGATAATATCGATTAAAGCAGCATCCGCCCCAGCATCTTTAAGGCTTTTTGCTATGGAAAAATCTATTATTCCGGTGTGAACGAAGACCGTTAAACCCAACTTGTCTTTAACCTTTCTAATAACGTCAACAAAGTTTTTTAGTGGAACTGAACCATCTGGCAAGCATCCGCCACTAATTAGGCAGCCTAAAGCGCCTTTTTCTTTAAGTTCCCTGCATAACTCGAACAGTCTTTCAGGGGTTGTGGCGGGATACATGGTTTCCAAGACTTTTCCACCGCAGTGTTTACATTTTAACGAGCAGCCCTTACCCGTTACAGAAATTGTTGGAAAATGCTGTGGGGACGAGCAATAATAGCTTGTGCGATAGTACATGAAGCTTGGAGCGTAAAAACGAATTTTTCCATGTTTAGAGCATTGAAAATTCAAATTTAGCAGATTTACCAGTTCTTTTTCTTTCATTAGCCAAAGTTTTTCAGGAGACAGTTGGCTCATTAGCTTTTCGTAGGAGAAAGCCTCTGAAGATTATTTAACAGTTTTCATTCAGCAACCTATTCTCTTTCGGTGTTGTCCTGTCTAGAAATGGATGGAATAACCTGCAACGCGTCATCCATAACTCTGACAGCGTTAGCAATCTTCTCCATGTATTTTCTAAAATTTAGGTTTTTCAGAACAGCTATTCCCCTTTCAGTAATTGCATAACGCACCTTTCTACCGGAAAGTCGCTCTTCCACAAGCCCATACTTAATCAAGGATTCTAAACGCTTTGAAAGCAAGGTGCAGTCCATGTCTGCTTCATATGCTAGACTGTCAAGGTCTAAAGGCTTCTTTACCAAGGCTCCTAAAATGTCTTCGTAGGATTCAAGTTTCGATCTACGCATCTTCCATACGCCTTTACTTTTGTTTCAAAATTTTTGGATAAATCGTTTATGAATTTAAAATATTTAGTTCAAAACTACCATGGGAGACATTTTAAAGAGAAGTTTGCATCTAATTTACGAACAGAAAATCTGAGCGGACAATAAATGGCTGATACGGGAAAATTGCCTACTAAAATTCGCGTATCCCTAGGCACTGCAATAGTCATTGGGCTGGTAAGCGGAAAACTTGACGCAGCGCCAACAACAGCCTATTTAATGACCTATAGAAACGGAAAATGCACTGCAAACTGTGCTTTCTGCCCCCAAGCCAGAGATAGCAGCAGCAGAGCAGACATGCTTTCAAGGGTTTCGTGGCCTGTCTTTCCTATAAAAAGCGTTGTTAAAGGTTTAGAAAAGGCTGTGAACAACGCAAAAATAAAACGGATTTGCATCCAAGCCTTAAACTATCCAGAAGTTTTCGCAGAACTTTTGACACTTGTTAAGGCAATACGCCGTAGAGCTAACGCGCCTATATCCCTATCATGTCAGCCTCTAAACAAAGAAAATTTAAGGCTGTTGGCAGAAGCGGGAGTTGAACGGGTAGGCATTGCATTGGATGCAGCTACTGAACAGCTTTTTGACAAGGTTAAGGGGATTCTTGCAGGAGGCCCTTACGTATGGCGGAAACAGTTTCAGTTGTTAAACGAGGCGGTGAATATCTTTGGAAAAGGCAGAGTTAGCACTCATTTAATTGTAGGTTTAGGCGAAACAGAGAAGGAGATGGTTGAGACAATTCAGCAATGCGTGAATATGGGAGTTTTGCCAGCTCTTTTCGCTTTTACACCTATTGCTGGAACAGTTTTGGAGACAGTTCCCCAACCGCCCGTTGAAAGGTATAGGCGAGTTCAGATGGCAAGACATCTTATAGTCAAAGGAATAACAAAGTATGAAAATATGCATTTTGACGTAAACGGTTGCATTGTAGATTTTGGGGTGAGCCGAGAAAAATTGCGCTCTATTGTTGAAAGCGGAAAGCCCTTTCTCACTTCTGGATGCCCCCACTGCAACCGTCCCTACTATAACGAAAAACCCACCGGCCCATTATACAATTATCCGCGAAAGTTGTCAAGAAAGGAGATTCTAATAGTTAAAAGGGAATTAGGCTTAGCACAAAATTAGGAAGCGTTAAACAAATGTTATAGGCGTGAATCCCCAAAAGTGTTTGCGGAAAGGTGTATATTCTTGCTGGTGGCTGGTGTTGACGATGCTGGACGGGGCTCGCTAATAGGCCCGTTGGTTATAGGGGGCGTCATGATGAGGGAGGAAGACCTTCAAAAACTTGTTGAGCTTGGTGTTAAGGATTCTAAGAGTTTGTCTCCGCAGAGTCGTGAAAGGCTTGCTTTGGAAATAAAAAGGCTTGTTCAGAAGTATGGTGTGGTTAAGCTTTCGCCAAGGGAAATTGACAAAGTTGTGGAGAAGGGGCGAAAGTTACATAAGCTGAATAGGTTGGAGGCTCAAGCCATGGCGAAAGTCATAGAAATGCTTAAGCCTGACATAGCCTATGTGGATGCTTCGGATGTTTTGGAAGAACGGTTTAAGGAGCATATTCTGGAGAATCTGTCCTTCAAAGTTGAGATTGTTTCGGAACATAAAGCTGACAGAAAATATCCCATAGTTTCTGCCGCCTCAATAATCGCTAAGGTGGAAAGGGACAGAGAAATTCGAGAACTGAAGAAGATTTATGGAGATTTCGGGTGCGGCTATCCTACTGACAAGAAAACTATAGAGTTTCTTAAGCAGTGCTTGGAAAAGTTTGGAGAATACCCAGACTTTGTTAGGAAGTCATGGAAACCGGCTAAAAAAGCCAAGAAAGAAAATGACTCACGTCAAACCAGATTGGTTTAGATTAGATAGATTATGTCTTCTGGTTTTCTGATTTTAGAAAATTCTTCACTACAAACACATGGAATATCCTTGTTAGAGGGTTTTCTCCCATCAGTCACAAAAATTGGACGCGCCTTAATAACCTTGCTAACACTCACAATTTCATCTATCCTTCTGTCGATTTCCCGCTCTTTATCACTTGCTACACCGCCTATAACCCTCATCTTTTCCTCTGGAACGTCGAGGACAAAGTCGAAAGGAGCCTTTCTAACAGTAGTTACATTGCAACGGGCAAATCGTTTTAAGATTTTATGGAGAAGCTTGTGTTTTGCTATGGCTCGCTTTGCTCTTGAAAGAAAACATTTTCGTTGCATTCTCGTGGTTTCAAAAATGTTTATAGGTCTGGCAACTGGAATCCCTAGAGTGTATATAATATTGTAAGCAGCTGCAACAGAAGCTTTCGCCATACCCCTCTCATAACCATAAAGGGTTCGACGTGAAATTCCAATCATTTCAGCCATTTCACCCACAGACAAGCCCAACTCTTGCCTTCGTCTTCTGATAGCTACGGCGTTGATTTCCACGTAATAGCCTCCTGGACCCGCCTGTATCAGTGGATATATGTTCCGCAGGATCATGTTTTCAAAGGTTCGAGGGGTAACTGCAAAAATGTTGTATCTTGTGTAAACTGTGTCGTCTTCCAAGAATTTTTCTCGTGTTTTCTTGCTTATAAGGATGGAGACTCCAGAAACTGTACTAGAAATTGCTTCCAGCTCTCGTGAATCTTCTGGAGAGAAACTGTTTATTTCAGGTTGAAATTTTAAGAAGAGAAGCCTTTTGCCCTTTCGGGCTGCATAGTCAAAGCAGCTGGGCCTTGCACAACACTTTTCAGAAACTCGAAACCCCGCCTCCTTCAACACCTCTTCTGGAGGTTTAAAGCTCTCCCTCTCCTCACGGCTCATCCGCAGTCACATAAAAGAAGACCCCATGGTTAAATATAAAGTATACTTATCTTCTATAAGATTGGTACACTCACAAAGCGAACGTGAGGGCTTCAGTGAAACTGCGCTACAATCATGGCGTGTGCCTTATCATAAGGCTCTAAATGCGCAACTTCCTCTATGCGGAAGCCTCGGTCTTTAAGAACTTTCACTTCCATCTTGTAAACTTCCGAAGGCTCCTTGGTAACGTCTATACTTTGAGCTTTCACAGCAAGCATAATCCACCCGAAACTTTCAAGGAAAACATCCGCGTTGTCAGCTAAAATCTTAGCTTGTTCTGGCTGAGCCACATCACAGTAAATCTCATCCACTTTTCCGCTGATAAACACGGCATACTTTTCCGGAAACCGCGCATCTTCGAGAATTGGCGACATGTTGTCCCTGTAGGCACAGACGTTATTGACAAGCTCTCTCATGGCTCTGGCAGCGAACTCAACACAGTAAACATGTCCTTTTTCGCCAACAATATCTGAAACGTGACTGGCTGTTGTTCCAGAAGCCGCTCCCAAGTAGAGAACCTTATGCCCTGGCTTTATTGGAACAGTCCCCAAGTTTTTTAGAATTGCTGCCGCCAACTTACTTCTGTACGCATCCCAAAGGCGATATTCGACACCTTCAAAGCGTATGAGATGCTCTCCATAAACTTTTCTTCCAGGCGTGAGGTTCTTCGTGGCGAGTCTTTGAACGCCGTCTTCCAATGTTACCTGATATATTGCGGGAAAATTTGGATGTGGCTTAACTTTAACGTCCACGTTTCTTCTTTCTCCTCTTCTTTTTCCCGCGTTTCACAGTTTTATCTGCTAAACGCGAAGTTTCAGCATATTTCTCGCGGATTTCTTCAATTCTCTTTTCCAGATAGGCTTTCAACTCGTCCCCTATATAGCGTCCCCCGAAGGCGTCTGTTCTAGCAGCTATGGCTATTTTTCCAGCCAAGGCTCTGGCAATTTTGCCCCTCTGCCACTTTTTAGCTTCATGAAGATAAGTATGTTGGAAAATTATTCCATGTTTCGGCGGTCTCGTTCCAGTTTTTAGAGAGCGGAAAAGTGCTTTTTCTGCACCTAAAACTTGAATTGTGCTGGAGGGTCTTTTGGCAAGGTTTGCTAAGCCGCCTGCAATGGCTATGAGGCGAGCGCCTAAAAGGGAGCCCACTATTGCTTTTACGTTAGGAGCTACTTCTTCCATGGCTTTGTCCAGATAGGCTTCTAGGCTTCCCCTTAGTTGGTAGAGTTCTATCACGTTTTTACATAGGGCTTGGATTTGCGATAAATCTGTCTCTGTTAAGTCCGCGCCCATGGATACTTGAGAAGCTTTGGCTATCTGCTCTATCTTCGTCTTTGGAATGTCCAGTTTTTCCAAGTTTTCCAAGGTGAAGTTTTCTCTGTTTCCAAGCTGGAAAACTAGGCGAGCATAGGTCTCATGTTTATCCAGTAGGCGGTCAAGTTCTGGAAAGTGAATGCCGTACCATTCTCTTATGCGGCTCATGAAAAGGTTTATGGTTTTATCTAAATCGTCAAGTGTTTGGATGGCTTGGGCGATGAGTAAGTCTCTTTTTTCCACAGCACCTTTAACTCTCATTTTAGCCATTTCCATGGAAAGGTTATGCATCCACAAGCGGAATTCTTGAGAATCTTTGACAAACCCTGCTTCTATGGCGATTTTTTCAATGTTGGAACGGACAAGTTCTCCTGCTTTCGAAGGTTTGGAAACTTCCACGGTGATGTTTAAGGTTTTTTGTGCTTTTTGGGCAATGTTGGCGTTTTCGAAGACAAATGTGTCGTATCCGCTTTTCTTAAGTCTGTTAATTAGTTCCTTAAATTCGTCCACAAGTCTTCCATCTTCAATATTTGAAAGAGTTTTTGCTGTTTGCTGGGGGTTTTTGGGAAAAAGAACCTTATCTATCAGCTTGTTTTCCTCGTCTAAAGCGAATATTCCAAAGGAAGTTTCAACCAGCGTTGCTTTCATCACTGTTTCACCTCAGAACCCATTCTATTCATAGTCTCGTCTAAAATAAAAGGTTGCTTGATTTGGTCAAAGCTTTGACGCTTATTTTTTTATGCGCCTAATTTCAAAGACAACGGGGTTTTCAGCGTCTGGGCAAGCGTTGTATATGACATCTTTGTTTTCAGCCCATGGAAACTCGGCACCATAGCGCATGGCATAAACCTTTGGAAGTAAAACCATTAGAGCACTATAGCATATGTCTCCCTTCACAGACTTGCCGTCAAACAGTATTTTATCGCCTACTTTGTGGCCGAAGGCGCATGTTCCCTTCTGGCTTTTTACGGTAACTTCAACCGTGGACAAACGAACACCGAAAAGCATGTAAGCGCCTAAAGGAATAATGTTTTCTCTTCACAAAACTCTTAAGTGTTTTAAAGCCAGAATTAGAAGGTAAAAAGGGCAGAAGGGATTGAGATTTATGAGTAGTCTCAAAAGTTTAGTGGAGAAAATTAAGTCTTTGGAGACTGAAAGGAAAAATCTCATGCTGGAAATTGAAGAGCTTAAGAAGATGGCGAATGCCAAGGCTAAAGCTTTGGAAAGCGAGATAGGCATGCTTAGAGAAGAGGTGAAATCCTTAAGAGTGCTTTTAGGCGTGGAAGAAACCGAGCCTGAACCAAAAAAGAAAAGGAAGAAGAAGACTGTTTAAAAATAAGATAACACTTCATCTAAACTTGCGATTGTTTCAACGTCTGAAAATTTTTCTTCTTTGCGGTTAAGAGCAAAGCATGTAACCCAGCGTTTTTAGCGCTTTCACAGTCGTGTTCCAAAGAGTCGCCTACAAATATGACTTCTTCTGGTTCCGCCTTTCCGCAAGCATCAATTCCAACAATTACGTCGAAAAAATCCTTTTTCCAACCAAGCTTTTGAAGAATCCTCATATGATCCTTTTCAAATCCGTTAGTCAAGATGC
>CBETPM010000005.1:0-15517 GCA_965538135.1 Candidatus Bathyarchaeota archaeon | reverse complement strand
AGCTCCAAAAATTGAAAAATTCATTTCAAAAAAAGAAATAAAAACAAAAATGAATTCCAAGAGAAGAGTATGAGGCCAAGATGAGGACCAAAGAATTTAACATCTCATGGTTCGCAACAATTCTTGGAACTGGAGGCGTCGCATTAGCTTCTCAGCCTTTTTTTCCAGTGCTTACTCTGGCTCTAACCTACATTCTAACCCCAATTTTCCTTTTTTTAAATATAATCTGGTTGGCAAAAATAGTCATGCACGGTAGCGTTGTTAAAAGGGAGATTCAGCATCTCGTGTTGGGCAACTTCTATCCTTTACAGCCGATATCGGCTGTGACTCTTGCGATTCTCTATCAAAAGCTGTCAATACCCTTCTTGGATATTGCTCTACTTGCATATGGAGGAGTACTTATACTTTTAATGGTCTTTTACCTCTCCTATCACTTCTTCGTTAACGTAACACCTCAGTTACATCAAATAAACGGTGGATGGTTCATTCCGCCAGTTTCCACAATTCTAGTAACAAACGCCATCCTTCAATATCCACCAGACGAAACACTTTTTGCAATTTCGCTAATCTACTTTGGAATGGGCATGATGCTCTTTCTGTTTATTGCAACTATACTTTTTTTGAGACTTGTCAGCCATAAACTCCCATCTACTGAGCTTGCTCCGACCAACTTTATAATTCTTGCACCCATAGGAATACTAATCGTTGATACTCTTACAATTTCCCACTATACCGATACTTTATTCGGTGTGAAAACTTTTGTCTCTGCATCTACTCTTTCCATCTCCTTATGGGGATTCGGTTTATGGGCTTTGGTGGTGAACTTGATGATTCTTATAAAGTATGTAAACCGCTCTTTTCCGTTCTTTTTGGGATGGTGGAGCTACGTGTTTCCAACAGCAGCATTTGCCCTCGCAACTAATGCTTTAGCTACTCACTTGACCCTCTTTAAACCTGTTTCTATGGCGATCTACTTATTCCTCATTACCGTTTGGATTGCCGTTGTAGTAAGATCATTCAAGCTTCTGATTAAGTTATCGTTTTCAACTACTGCTAAGATGAAATTGTATACTTCAAAGAGTAAGTTGTTGGGATAACAGAAGGAAAACAGTTTGAAAACGTGTTAAAAGATTTCTTTGTTTCAATCGGATTGCAATGTATTCGACCTGATGAGCTAGAGCTTAGGAAAAACTATCCGGATCTGGTTATATTAAGGCAGAATGGAAAGCCTGTAGCATTTCTTGAAGTGAAATACCTCACCGCCCCGTTTGTGAAAGTTTTCGAGAAGGTTCTAGGTCGTGAATGCTATGAGACTCAACTACTCTGGACGTAGGAAAGAAATTAGAAACGCAGAGAAAAATTGTAGAAGAAGAAATAGATGTTCCAGCCTATTACGTTTATTGGATAGATTATCCCTGCATAAAAGGAGTATTTTTCATGCCGGCAGAAGAAGTTTACTTAAATCTAGAGTATGATCTGGGGATCGAAAAACTAGGCCCGCTCACCACTACGAACTCTTCTGAAGAAGATGTTAAGAAGGTTTCCTCAGCTATAATAGAAAAAATAAAGGATATCTCCCAGCAATAGCTTACTTTTACATAAAGAATAAAACTTGCCGTGAGTGACACCCGTCCATCCTCCTGCAACATTGTTGTGAGAGATTTACATGTGGCTTTCTGCTAGCAAAGGTTCTTTATGCATCAACGTTTCGCCTAAAAAGCCTGTTACGATGAGATTTATTGCCTCGCCTTCTGTCAGTCCTCTGCTTCTTAGATATTTCAATTCTTCCTCTGAAACCTTGCCTATTGAGGCTTCATGGGTGAGTGTTGCATTTTTGTTTTTGTTTAGGAGTTCTGGTATCGAGTTTATGCTCGAATTTTCAGACAATAATAAGCCCATACAGTCTATGTGCCCCCTCCCTGCCCCCTCGGCGACAATCTTACTATGCGACGAAATTCTTGAGTCCGCATCTGAAACCATTCTTAGTTTCACGATCCCGCTTGATTTTTCTCCGTTTAGAAGAATTGAATCATATAATTTAACTTCTCCGTTTTTAGCTAAAACTGACGTTTCAAAATTTGCTGAAGAATGAGAAGCCAAAACAGTTTTGTTTTCGATTTTATAATTTTTAGGTGGAGTTAAACTCTTGAAAAAACTAAATGCTGTCGCCCCATTCTCTAAAATAAAATGTAAGCTTGCGGAAACATCATCAGTCTTGCCCCATTTATGGAAATGCCTAATCTTTAACGTTGAATTTTCCTTAAGAATTATTTTTGAATGACCTACATGTTTCCCACATAAATTAGGTTTCACAGCATTGCAAATACTGTAAACTTCTGCTTTAATACCCTTTTCCACTACGACTAAATTTCTTGGTTTTTGGTAAACTTCTGGTGAAGAGATGGCATAACACGTGCTTATAGGATAATTTACCTGTTTTTTTACCCAGATGAAGTATCCTTCTGCAGGTTTCTGGTCAAAGTAGTCTCTGGTCCATTTTAGCTTTTCATAGGCTTCGGGACTGGATAACAGAATAACTCCTTTCTCAGCAAGCATTCGACGGATTTCATGGTTAATTTGAAGGTAATTGGCGCGCTTCACATTCTCTACATTTTTCATATCCATACCTCAAAATTGTTCGCCAAGTTTTCCTCCAATCCCTCGAGGAGCACACAATTTCGCCGTCTAAAAGGACATGTGCTACGTCTGGTTCGAGGAATTGGAGTATGTTTCCTCTGTGTGTGATCAAAAGAAGTGAAACATCGTTATGGATTAGTCTGTCTTGTATGATTGACATCAGTTTTTCAAGGTTCATTAAATCTAACTCCGCATCAATTTCGTCGAAAATCACAAATGCAGGGTTTAAGCTGACTATTTGTACTATTTCAGAGAGTTTTCTCTCGCCACCTGAAAAACCAACATTTATTTCTCTCTGTAAAAGATTGCTGTCCAACGAGAAGTCTTTCAAATTTAATGATTGCTTAGAAATTCTCTCCAAAAGAAGAGACAGCTTTACTCCTTTAACGGCTGGAGGATGTTGGAACGCTAAGGCTATTCCCAATTTTGCTCTTTCTTCTATTGGCAAATGTGTTATGTCCTTTCCTTTAAACTCCATTTCTCCCTGCACAACTTGATACTCTGGAAAACCCATTATCGCATAAGCTAAAGTTGATTTGCCAGAAGCGTTTGGACCTAATAAGGCATGTACTTCTCCTTCTCTGATTTTCAAACTAATGTCTTTCAAAATGTTTTTCCTGTTTGCTTTCACCGATAAGTTCTTTATTTTAAACATCTTGCTCAAAGCAGAAAGGTCTACATCAAATTATATTAATTATTTGTTATGCAGTTTTTGTTTGAATTTCCATGAATGGAATGTGCAAGCTCATATTCAAATTCTTGATTTGGTGTTTTATTATCTTAGTAACTGTAACTTTTTCATCTTTTTAAGCATTCTCTGATTGGCAATCGAGTAGTATACCCATTTTCCCTCTTTTCTCTTTTTGATGATATCTTCCTTCTCCAATATCCCAAGATGATGTGAAGTTGTAGGCTGCGTCAAGTTTAATGCTACCTTTAACTCACAAACACACATTTCACGTAACATCAGAAGCTTTAACATTCTGATCCTGTTTTCGTTAGCTAATACCTTAAAAAACATGCTCTCCCTTTTGGCTAAGAAACTATCCGCAACCTTCTCGGCGAGCTCTTTCAGCTGCTTTGCGTATTTAGAAACATCTTCGGCGGGACAAATAGGTGAGCTAACTAATCTTACCAGACATTCATCAATTTGGATGCGAGACATCAGCTCTCACCGTTTTCAACTTATATCTACAAGACTAAATATGTTTTTTCTCAAATCAATCTGCCGAATTATTCTATATCATTCTCTATGTGGTGTTACACTTTGTAACGAAAAAATATATAGTCTTCGTTTTCGATGTGTATATAGAATGGGGGGATCAAGTTGAAGATAGCATTTGCGTCCGAAGAAGATAAGGACATAGAAAGTGTTCTAGCCCATCATTTCGGAAGGTGTCCTTACTACATTTTCGTTGAGGTTGAAGACGGCAAAATCAAAAGTGTGGAAACAAAAGAAAATCCCTACTTTAACGCTCATGCCCCAGGAGTTGTTCCGGAATTCATAGCCAAACAAGGTGCGAATGTGATTATTGCTGGAGGTATGGGCCCGCGGGCGATCGACTGGTTCAACAGACTTGGCGTTCAACCAGTAACGGGAGCCGCTGGAAAGATTAAAGACGTGTTAAACGATTACTTGGCAGGTAAACTCTCTGGCGTTGAACCCTGCGATGAACATGGAGAACGCAGATTTGGCGGTCGTCACGGATTTTACTGACATATACAAAAAGCTGGAATTTTGCGGGGAAGAAGAGTTAACAATTGCAGTCTATCTTTTCACGTAAGACAATAACTTCCCTAAAAAGCAAGCGACTTTTACACTACAAAATTAGAAGAGAAAAGAGTACTTCATAAGATAAATGTAAAAATATAGTAAATCCTTTTGGACAAACAAAGCTGTTGACCGTAAAACTAAACATAAGGCTTGATTAACAGAAAACTATTAGAAGACAAGTGCACACATAAGGTTTAGAGTGGACCGCGGTAGTATTTAGTTGCAGGACAACCAAGACATCTTTGATTTTTGTAACGCAAACATTCTCCACAGTTAATTTTACATGGAGCTACTTCCAAGTCTTTGTTGGCGACAATTTTTATTGGAAGACACTTTGGCACTACAGGAGCTTCCGCTATTGTTACCTCTGAACGTCTGATGCCTTTTCGAGCTCGTATCGAACAAACTTCTGTAATTGCATTTAGGGTGTTGGCATCTTCAGCAACCATGATCGTCATAATATTATAAGCGCCCGTTGTAGTTGCCATGAAAACAATTCTTGGGCATTCTGAAAACATATCAATGAGTTCAAGTAGTCGTTCATGTGTTTCTACTTCTGCATTTACAACAGCAAAACGGAAACCAAGTTTCTCAGCGTTAAGACAAGCAGAAATCTCAACAATTCCCTCGCATAAACGCTGCAACCTTTTTCTCACACTTACATGAGAAATACCTAATTTTTTACCTATCATAGAGAGAGATGCCCGCCCGTTATCTTGCAGAATCGATATTATTTTTTTGTCAAATTCGTCCATGGATGACACCGCACTGCTACAATTTGTAGCGAAAATTATATATATTCTTTTCTATTTGTAACCTAATACACGAATTCAATACAAAAAAGAAAGCGTATAGGATGTGGTTTATGTGATAGAAATTAAACCTGTTGAAAATAAATGGAAACACCTTTATCGGAGTGAAAATTGGAAATCCAGATTTTCCTGAAAAACCAGCTATTATCTTATTAATAGCCAAAAAAGGGTTGATTGTCTGCAGAAATTTTGATATAGGCGCTCTTGATGAACGCGATGTCACAGCGGCTAGAGTTAAAGAACATTCATCATATTGAACGTGAAAGAGGAAAGCTAACATGAATGTTAAAAGCAAAGAGCTTCCAAAAGTGAAGGCCTTCTATTTTTTCACTGCTATTGGAAATTATACAGGTGAAAGTGCAACATCATTAGAAGAGTTTCTAAACAAAATTGGACATATAGACATTAAATCCATAGAATTCCACTTTCACCGAGGAGATTTTGAGAAATGGGTAGCTGAAACCATTGGAGATAAAGAATTATCTGAACATATTGGAAAGTTGCATGAGAAAAGACTTGCTGGCGAGAAACTAAGAGACCAACTTCACAGCATAATTTTGAAAAGGTATACAAATTTGAGGAGTGAAGTTGATGGGAGCAAAAATCCTGTTAACAGCTGACCGAACATTGATGAGCAATTATCACAACGACGAGTTTTTAGGCTTCGGAACAACAGCGCCACCCAACGTTGTTCCAAACTGGTTTTTCCAACTGCTATTCTTTCCACCAATAAAAACGGTCAATGGCGTTCCTGTTCAAGCTCCCTACGGACTTAGAAAGATTGAGGCACAGCTTTTAAGTGAGGGATTTGAAGTTTTAACAGTTGACCCAGACCACCTCAACAAATATTTAGGCGACGCTAAGGCATTGGGAATTCATGTTATGGATCCTTTTGGCATAGGCCCATCCTCGTCCACATTCTCCCGCATTTTGAAAACGGGTGAGCCATACGTTGCAAAGTATTTCCGCCTACTGCTTGAAAAACCTGAATTGGCAGAAGCGAAGAAACGTGGCCTTAAAATAATTGTGGGCGGTCCTGGAGCATGGCAGCTTAGGCTTAGACCAAAATTTGTGGATGATCATGGAATTGACTGTGTAATAGATGGAGAAGCTGAAAAGATTGTTGGCAAAATATTCAGGGTCGCTGTTGAAGGCGGTGAGCTTCCAAGATTTTATGAAGTTAGCGCTAAGGAATCGCCAAGTTTGGATGAGATACCGGAAATCATGAATCCTTCAATAAATGGTTTAATCGAGATAGGGCGCGGCTGCTGTCGTGGATGCCAATTCTGCAGCGTCACGTTAAGGCCTCTAAGATGGTACCCCTACGAGAAGATAGAAAGGGAACTTGTAATAAACGTGAGTGCAGGAATAAAATACGCTGTAATACACGCTGAAGACGTGCTGCTTTACGGTTCAAAAACAGTTATACCCAATAGGGAAAAAATTCTGAAGCTGCACAGGCTGTGCAAACGCTATGCTGAAGCATTAAGTTGGAGCCATACATCAATGGCTGCTGTTGCAGCTGCCCCAGAACTTGTAGGGGAAAATGCAGAACTTATATTAAGTGATAAGCAGGAGTGGTGGGGAGCCGAAATAGGAATAGAAACAGGCTCGCCGGAACTTGCAAGGAAAGTTATGCCTGCTAAGGTTCGCCCGTTCCAGCCGGAGCAGTGGCCCGAAGTTGTTAAAACTGCTGCTGGCATAATGACGGATAACAACCTCGTTCCCGCATGCACCCTAATAACTGGTTTACCCCAAGAAACCCAAGATGACGTAGTAAAAACAATAGAGCTAATGGATGACCTTAAAGACTTCAAAAGTCTAATTGTACCCCTATTCTTCGTTCCATTAGGCAAATTGAAAGACAAAGACTGGTTCACAATGGAGCAGATGAGCGACTTGCAAATGGAGCTGCTTATAAAATGTTTGAGACATGACATTTACTGGACAAAGGTGATGATGAAGTCATACTTTAAAGGGAAATGGTATAGTAGAATTCTGTCCTTCCTATACTGGCTCTTTGTGAAAATAGTGGAAAGAAAGGCAAAAAGCGTCTACAACATGCCGCTGAAAACAGAAATCAAAAGAGTAGAGGTGGAAACATGAAGATATGCTTGATTTCTCCTCCATACAATTCAGCAGTCAAATCGGTCGTTGGAGTCTCATCGCCTCCATTAGGCTTAGCATACATTGCCTCGATGATTAGGCAAAGCCACAAAGTGAAAATTATAGACTCAAACATCCTCAACTATACATTGGAAGATGTTGAAAGGGAAATTAGAAGTTTTAAACCAGACATCGTTGGAATCACTTCATCGACTCCTTCCATTTACGAGGCATATAAGGTAGCAGAAACCGCCAAAAAGGTTAATGAAGACTGTACTGTAGTTTTAGGTGGACCCCATGCAACTTTCATGCCGAGGCAAGTATTGGAAGAATGCAAACACGTCGACATAATCGTTAAGGGCGAAGGCGAAGAGACAACCAAAGAATTAGTCGAAAAAATTGAGAAAAGAGTCCCACTAGACGAAGTGAAGGGAATCACTTTCAGAAAGAAAAGTGAAATAATCGACGCCGAACCTAGACCGTTCATAAAGAATATAGATGATATACCATTCCCAAGCAGAGACCTGCTTCCCTTACACCTCTACCAAGTCAACGGAGTTAAATATACAACAATGCTAACAAGCAGAGGATGCCCATTCAAATGTTCATTCTGCTCATCATCAAGACTTTTCGGAGGATACTGGAGGGGGAGAAGCCCCGAAAATATCCTTGAAGAGATTAGAACGATATACAATGATTACAACATTAGAAACATCGAGTTTGTAGATGATACTTTCACGCTTAACCAAGAGAGAGCTGAAAAGATATGCGATGGAATAATCGAGCAAGGTTGGGACATAAGCTGGGGGGCCTCATCAAGAGTAGACACGCTGTCTGAAAAACTTGTTAAAAAAATGAAGAAAGCGGGATGCTGGGTTATTTTCCTCGGCATAGAATCAGGATCCCAGAAAATACTAAACGCAATAGGGAAAAGAATCACAATTGAACAAGTGAGGAAAGCTGTTAAAATCGTGAAAGATGCCGGAATTAAAGTTTTAGGCTCTTTTATCATAGGTTTTCTACAAGACACAGCGGAAACAATAAGAGAAACATTAAGGTTCGCTAAGAGCCTAAACCTCGACTATGCAGAATTTTCCATACTTACGCCATACCCAGGAACCCCGATATATGACTACTCCAAAAAGAACAAACTGCTTCTCACGGAAAACTGGTCCAGTTACACAGCTGTTGAGCCAATCGTCAAAATTGAGGGGATGTCTGAAAAACAGGTTAAAGCCCTATTCCAAAAAGCATACATCACATTTTATCTTAGACCAAAAATTGTTATGGGATGGCTCAAAAACAAGCAGTTCAGCTTCATGAGAAGCGCAATTAAAGCTGTGGTAAACTATTTAGAGGGAAAATAAAACGCACGAGGCAGATTTGGTTGCAAATACTGTTAAGACATGGCTAGGCAACCCCATATCGAGAAGTTTGTTAAGGTGGGTTTCAAAAAGAACGGATAAAGGCTGCAAACTGGAGTCTGCCCTAAAGAAATACGTGGGTGAAAAGGAAAAGTTAAATTTTCAAGAAAAGCTCGCCTACGCAATAGTCAAGTTAGCACTCGATAAAGGCTCTGAATCCTTTGGCGTTTCGAAGGAGCAGATGATAGAATCTCTAAAAAACCCTACAGTAAGAAGAGGCATTGCAAACGTTCTCGAAGGCATAGGCTATTACGGCGTGCAAAGACCACAAACAACAGCCGCCCCATTTCTCATCGTATGGAATTTCACAAAACAATGCAACCTGAGATGTAAACACTGCTATGAAAATGCTGGACCGAAAGCAGCACCAGACGAACTAACAACCGAAGAAGCAAAACAAGCCATAGACGAGTTTGCAAACGCAGGAGTCGTAGCCCTCTCATTTTCCGGCGGAGAACCACTGGCAAGAAAAGACTTTTTTGAAGTAGCCAAGTACGCCGCTAAAAAAGAATTTTATGTTTCCGTTGCATCCAACGGGACATTAATCACAGAAAAGGTTGCACAAAAAATGAAAGATATTGGTGTCGAATATGTTGAAATCTCTATAGACGGATTTGAGAAGACGCATGATGAATTTAGGGGGATACCTGGTGCTTGGAAACGGGCTGTAGAAGGGATAAAAAACTGCGTTGAGGCTGGTTTAGATACAGGTGTCGCAACAACCGCAACTCATTACAATCTAAAAGAAATACCGAAACTCGTAGAATTTATCGAAAAAGACCTACACGCAAAACGATTCATAGTTTTTAACTTCATCCCAGTAAGCAGAGGAAAAGAAATAGTGAATCAGGATTTAACTCCAAAAGAAAGAGAAGAACTCTTGGAGTTCCTCTACTTAAAACTCATCGACAAAAACAGTAAATTAGACACTTTTTCCACAGCCCCCCAATACGCTGTAACCTCCTATAAATTTGCCTTTGGCCCGGTGGTTGCTACCCATTTTACGAACAGAGCAGCCACGGAGATGCTTAGAGGAAGAACAAAATCTTTAACCGAATTCATTGGCGGATGTGGAGCGGGTCGCCTTTACTGCGGCATGGAACCCAATGGAGACATTGAGCCATGCGTTTTCATACCTATAAAAGTTGGAAACATTCGAGAGCAAAGCCTGGTCAAAATCTGGAGAGAATCAACAGTGTTAAAGCAAATAAGAAACAGGGACCTTTTCAAAGGATGCGGGGAATGCGAATACAAGTACATATGCGGAGGATGCAGAGCAAGAGCATACGCCTACTTCAATAACTTACAAGGACCAGACCCAGGCTGCAGTATCAACCAAAAATACTGGAATGAAATACATACTGTTCAATTACGAGCATGAGGGAATCGATGAACACAGAATCCATCTACTCCAATTTGTTCGAGCATGGATATATAGGAAATCTTGAAATAAAAAACAGGATAGTTTTTGCACCCATATCAACTAATCTGGCAAGTATTACAGGAGAGATTTCAGAAAGACTTGTACAGCACTACTATAGGATCGCAAAAGGAGGGGCAGGGCTAATAATCGTTGAGAACGCGTGCATCCAATTTCCTGAAGGGAGACATGGTGCAACACAGCCGAGGATAGATTTAGACAAGTTTGTTCCGGGCTTGTATCATTTGGCAATGGCAATAAAACAGGCTGGGGCAAAAGCTTGCATAGAGCTGGCGCATCCCGGAGGAGCCGCAGATCCTAAAGTTACACAAAAACGACCTGTTGCTCCATCGCCAGTGCCCATGAAGCCTGGAATTACGCCAAGAGAACTAACTAAAGATGAAATAGAAGAGATAGCAAATGCATTCGGAATGGCAGCCTTAAGAGCTAAAAAAGCCTTTTTCGACATGGTTGAAGTTCAAGCTGGCCATGGACTTCTAATCAATCAGTTTCTCTCTCCTCTTACAAATAAAAGGAAAGATGAATTTGGAGGAAGCTTAGACAACAGAACACGATTTGCAAGAATGATCATTGAAAAAATAAGAGAATATGCTGGCAACAGTTTTCCCATAAGCATAAGATTAGGTGTTGAGGAATTTGTGGAAGACGGAATCACCATAAATGAAGGAAAAACGATCGCAAAAAACCTTGTAGACGCTGGAGCAGACGCCGTTCATGTAACCTTAGGAAAAACGGATAAAGAGAAAAGACTTGAACCGATTCCATACCCCCAAGGATGGCGAACATACCTTGCTGAACAAGTTAAAAAAGAAGTCAATGTTCCAGTAATCACCGTTGGAGTCATAAGAGAGCCGCGGTTTGCTGAAAAAATTTTGGAAGAAGGAAAAGCAGACTTCATTGCTCTAGGAAGGGCATTGATAGCTGATCCTGAATGGCCAAGAAAAGCATTAGAAGGAAATGAGAAAGCCATTAGACGATGTATTTCATGTAACGAATGTGTAATAGCTAGACACTATGAGGGGCTTCCAATTCGATGTTCTGTGAATCCCATTGTAGGCTTGGATGAAAAATTAACAGCAATAAAAAAGGCTAGAACTAGAAAGAAAGTGATGATAATCGGAGCCGGACCCGCTGGAATGGAGGCTGCTAGAATAAGTGCATTAAGAGGGCATGAAGTTCATCTTTACGAGAAACGCGGTAAGTTAGGCGGAACTTTGAATATTGCATCTACGCCCCCTAGAAAGGAGAAACTCAGATGGATAATAGAGTATTATACTTTTGAACTGCCGAGATTAGGAGTACATTTACATCTAAACCGCGTTGTAGATAGGAAAAAAGTCGAAGAACTAAAGCCAGACGCGGTTATTGTCGCCACAGGAGCTGAGCCCGCAGTTCCAGATATTCCAGGTATCCGTAATCCAAAAGTTGTTTTGGCTCATGATATTCTCGACGCAAAGATTAAAATCGAAAAAAGCAAAGTAACCATCATAGGCGGCGGTTTGATAGGACTTGAAACTGCAGAGTTACTCGCTTTAAAAGACAACAAAGTTACAATTGTCAAACGATATGAAACCATCTCGAAAGGGATCGAACCACTTTACGCAGCGTATATTTTGTCAGAGCTAAAAAGACTTGGAGTTAAAATACTGTTTAAAGTGAAAGTCAAACACATTAAGTCCAACTGTGTTATCGTGGAGAACGAAGAAGGCAGAGCAATCACTTTATCTTCAGATTGGATTGTAATAGCAAGAGGTTTGAAACCTTCTAACAAAATCGTACACGAATTAAAAGGATACCAAGTCCACCCTATTGGAGATTGCTTAAAACCAAGAAGGATTTACAATGCGATATTCGAAGCATTCATAACCGCAAAACAGCTATGAGCTTAATATTTTAGTTACATTTCTAGAATGTTAATTCTTCACCTTAACACTTACTGAACTAGTTTTGAGCGGTAATAACCCTGAACATGCGGTTCAACTGTGAGTGTTGCAGACGGATTTGCCACATGTTTGCATACTATTTTTTCTCCTAGTACTACTGCGAAAAAGTTTATTAACACTTCTGGTAATACCATCTTGAAAAAGAGTAATACTAATATAGGGAGAAAAAAGAAATGGGAAATCCGCTGAGAAATGAGGTTCAGAGGTTGATCGAGGTTGGAGATCTTGAAGGACTGCTTAATAAGGCTGGCGAGTTGCATGGGCATCTGTGTAATTACCTGACTTACGGTGTGATAGCAGGCTATATTGCGATGCGTGAATTGGGAGTGAAAAGCACTGGCATGGAGGAGGTCATAGCTATTGTTGAGACAAACAACTGTTTTAGCGATGGTATTCAAATGGTGACTGGTTGCTCCTTTGGAAACAATGCTCTGATATATAGAGATTTAGGCAAGACAGCAGTGACCGTGGCGAAAAGAGACGGCACAGCGATAAGAATAGCCTTAGACCCTGATTTTGAAGATTCTCGTGAAGAAGAGTATCCTGAGGCGTACGAACTGTGGAATAAGATTGTTGCCAGGAGAGAAAAGGCAACTCCTGAGGAGTACGAGAGAATGATGCGGCTATTCGCTAAGATGTCCATTAACGAATTAAGTAAACCAGCGGATGAAATGTTTAGAATAAAGCGCACAAAAATTACGGTACCCGAATACGCCCCTATCTTTGCCTCAGTGAGATGTTCAATCTGTGGAGAAAAGGTCATGGAGACAAAGGCAAGATTAAAGGAAGGCAAAGCTGTCTGTATGGACTGTGCCGGAGGAGAACACTACGTCTTAGATGGGAGAGGCATATCTGCAAAGAGTACATAACACGAAAGTATCGCCTAGATTGCTGGATGTTATATGAAAAGGCATTTCTTTACTTCCAAGAACCTGGCCTTGATGTCCCTCTTCGGGTGCATGTCTTCACTAGCCACGTTAACGACAGCCTTTATTCCTGCGCCTCTTCCAGGCTTATATGGAGTGATTGCAGTCCCCGCTGGCACCATCTTCGTTCTAACGGCAAGAGAAATCGTCGAAAAGACAGGCGCTGCCACCTTCACTCAATTTGTTAGCGGGGTTATATCAACCTTGCTTCCAGGTGGACCGCCAGTGGTATGGATTATCCTTCCAACATGGGTTATAGGCGGAATAGTTATCGATCTCTTCTTCCGTGTGACACGCCAAGAGATCCACAACTCGCGATTAGTCACCGGAATTGCAGGTCTCATCTACAACATCCCTGGAGACTTTCTCTTGTATTGGGCCTTTAATGTGTTTCTTGGCTGGTCGTGGCCATTGCTCTTTTTCTTATACGGCTTCATTGCGATCCATGTTATTCTGGGCGGCTTAGCTGGTGTATTCGTGCCTGACATCCTTGATAGAATTAAACCATTAATCAAGCATGGAGATTAAGACAAGGATATTGTCGGCTCAATATCATCATGTCCACAATGGTAATAACCTTAACGGCTTCCGTGTTTACCGAATATTTTTCAAATTGTTGTTGGTGCATTAATCAAGCATGAATCTAGAATAGTTAACCAATTGATATTATTTTTCCAGAACCATTGTTAACGCATCTTTCGCCCAAGATTTTTGCGATTCCACGTCTCGCTTCAATTGATGTGCAGTGGCAAGGAGAAGCAATTTCAACGTTTAATTCTTTTAGGAACTCGCCTACTCTCGTGCCCACGTTTGTGCTTGAGATGTGGAAACCTCCTATAACCGCATACGCTCTATCTATGCCTGAGGCTTCCCTTGCACGTTTTAGAATGTTGATTATTCCTGGATGGCTGCAACCAGTCAAAACAACCAAGCCCTTGTCTTTAACGTTGATCATAAGCGAGTGCTCGCTTATACCCATCGGCATTTTACCTGTTGACATTAAGCCTTCTATAAATTCGATTGGTTCAGAACATATAACAGGGTTTCCGTTTAGATTTTTTATCTCTTTTATCCCAGAAAAGTCTGATGATGGGACGTAGACTAGAACTGAATGTTTTATTAATGGTAGGACTTGGCTTAAGGCTCCCATGTGGTCTCCGTGCCAATGGGAAATGAAAATAGCTTCAACTTCAGATAGATTTAGACCGAGTTTCAAAGCATTAGCAAAGAATGCTTGAAAAGAACCGCTAGTATCCATTAAAACAACATGCTTTTTATCATCCGTAAAGGTTTCAACATAAAACGAGAGCCCCCAACTGGACGCTAATCCTTCTTTCCATACGTTATTGTCAACAACGGTTGTTATTCTAACAGATTCTACTTCATTCATGTTTTCACCTATATCTAGTCTCTTGCTTTGAAGCTTAGGGCTTTTTCAGGGCAAGCCCCAACGCATCTACCGCAGAGAATACAGTCCGTTGATGTTCCAATGTTTTTTGTTTTTGTGATCCCCATTGGGCATACATCGAGGCAAGTGTTGCATTTTTTGCATTTTTCTTCATCTAATTTAATAGTCAATATTCCTACTTTGTTAAAGGCTCCAGCTATAGCTCCTAATGGACATAAGAAGCGACACCAGAAGCGACTAATCAGCAAAGCCAAAACAATCGTCAAAACAAGCGTAAGCATGTGGATGTAAAAATATATGCCAAATGGTGTAGCACCTGGATGAAGCAGGCGGAAAGGTATGGCTGCAAAAAGGGAGCCAGAAGGACAAAACTTGCAGAAAACTGTGTCTAAAGCGAACCATGCCAAGGCAAGTGTTAGAAACAAAATTGCATATTTCACATACCAATAGTTTTTGGTTTTAACTTCTTTTCTGCGGTTTGTAGGGCTAAGCATATCATGCAACGTTCCGAAAGGGCAAGCCCAGCCGCAAAAGGCTCTGCCAAAAATCACTCCATAAACTCCCAGAGAACCAACTGTGAACAGCGGAAATTGGCGGTATAATATGAAATTTTGAATTACGCCTATTGGACAGCCAAAGGCAGCGAAAGGACAACCGTAACAATAAAGGTAAGGGCAAACAAAACCCGTTTTAAAAATGCGAATGAACCCTAAGTTAGAAATGATAAAAGCAGCAATCTGCGTCAGCCTTCGTTTTTCTCCTAATTTCAAAGTCTCAGCTACCTAACCAATTCCAATTCCTACACAAGAAGTACAAACATATCTTACCAATGTTTCTATTAGCCAATAATCGTTTACATTTAATGCAATCATAAGAAAAAAGCTAACAAGTAATAGTAACTTCAAAATGAAACGCATCTTATACATCTGGATTAACTCCTTTCAGTTTTTTATTAGCGATTTAACAGCATGTCAATTTCACCTGACAACTCTGATGCATCAGTTAATCCTATAAATGGGCTATGTGGAGAAATAAACCCTTCCTTG
>CBETPM010000004.1:0-16925 GCA_965538135.1 Candidatus Bathyarchaeota archaeon | reverse complement strand
TATAGGCAACCACACGGTCTCCTGGAGCAACCCCCATCTTGCGCAACGAATTGGCGAGACGTCCCACCTGAGCGTAAAGCTCCGCGTAGGTCATCCTAGCTGATTTCCGATTCTCACCTCTGAATATGAAAGCTGTGTGGTTATCCCTATACCTTAAGAGGTTTTCTGCGAAGTTTAATCTTGCACCCACAAACCACTTTGCGCCGGGAAACTTGCTTAAGTCATCGACAACCTTGTCGTATCCGCGAGATGCTATGATCCCCCCGAACTCCCACATGGCAGCCCAGAAATCAGGGATATTTTCAACTGACCAATCATACAGTTGAGCATAAGAGTTGATTTTGAGACCATATTTATTGTTAACAAACTCGATAAATCGGGTTATGTTAGCTTTTCTTATGAGTTCTTCAGATGGTTTCCAAAGCAGTTTTCCCATAGCCCCACTCTTCACGTCTATTACTTACAATTTTTTCTTAAGTCTTCAATCCTTTTTGCTTTTCCCATAAACCTCGGCAGACTTCCATAGGGAACAAGCTCAACATTCGCTTTTACCCCTACTATAGATTTAACTTGTTCCTCGATTTCCTTGGCTAAACTCTGCAATTTCGACAGTTCTCCTCCCACTCTTTCAAAAAGTTCCTTGTCAGGCTCCACACGCAAGGTCATAATGTCAAGCTCCTGTGGACGCTCAACGATTATTTGATAGTTTTCCGAGGCTCCATTCACACGTAAAAGCGCGTGTTCAACAGTTTTAGGCCAGAACTTTACGCCTCTGACTTTCAACATGTCATCTGCCCTTCCGAAGACTCTGCCCATTCTTCCAAAGGTTCTGCCGCATGAGCATTCCTCAGTATTAAAGAATGTTATGTCTCCTGTTCTGAACCTTAGAACAGGGGTTGCCTCTCTTGTCAAGGTTGTCAGCACAAGTTCTCCTGTTTCGCCTTCTTCAACTTTTTCACCTGTCTTTGGATCAATGATCTCTGGTATGAAGTGGTCCTCTTGGATGTGCAGTCCGTGATGTTCGGGACATTCCACGGAGACTCCTGGTCCAATCACCTCGGACAATCCATAGATATCAAAGGCTTCGAGTCCTAGAAGTTCTTCGATTCTTTCCCTAAGTTCTTCAGACCATGCTTCTGCACCAAATAACCCGCTTTTCCATTTCAGCTCCTTTGCAGGATCTATTCCAAGTTTTTCCTTTGCGTATCTTCCCATATAAGCAGCGTAGCTGGGTGTACAAGCTAGCACTGTTGTTCCAAACTCCTTTGCAAGTCTTATCTGTCGTTCTGTTTCACCGGCTGCTATGGGTAAAACGGTTGCACCTATTTCTAAGGCTCCGTAGTGGAAGCCTAAACCACCAGTGAATAAGCCATATCCGTAGGCGTTTTGTACAATGTCACCTTTCTTGGTTCCGGCGGAGGCGTATATTCTCGCCATGACCTTCGACCAGACATCCAAGTCTCTTTTGGTGTAAGCGCATGTTGTTGGATGCCCCGTTGTTCCAGAACTTGCGTGCAGTTCAAGGACGTCATTTAAGTCTGCGGCTAACATCCCATACGGATAAGCCTTTCGCAGATCATCCTTAACGGTGAAGGGAATTTTCGCTAAATCACCTAGACCATTTATGTCGTCTGGACTTATTCCAGCATCCTTAAATTTTCTCCTGTAAAGAGGAACTCTGTCGTAGCAGTATCTTACGATCTTTCTAAGGCGCTCCTCCTGAAGCTCAATAAGTTTGTTCCTAGGCATTTTCTCAAATTCGGGCTGGAAAATCCAGCTTTCGACAGATTCTTTCATTTTGTCACGCACAATTTTCTTTATCATAGTATAGTGACAAAATTAAGCTTTATGATGATGGGTTGCCTAGCTGGATGCTGCTATTTTTATTTGTCTATGTGATTTGCTGTGACTACTATAACTAACGTGATGGCTTCTGTTTTGTGATTTGCTCTACAATCTGCCAAAACTCTTCTTCCGCCAACCCCTTTCGCAGGTCTTTCATTAGTTTTTTGATTTGATAAAAGGTCATTTGAGTTCCGCCTTTATCCAAGCTTTCTTGGATACGTCTTATGCGTCTAACTATTTCATTTATCTGCCATGGTGCAGCCTTTATTCCTGCAGAAGCTAAACGGCTTTCCACAAGGCTTTTCCCTGTTTGCTTACCAATGTAGAAGGTAATTTCTCTTTCTAGAAGCTCCGGCGGAAAAGGTTCATATATTAGTGGGTGGGCGAGCATGCCGTGGATGTGTTCATCCACTTCGTAAGAAAAAGCGTTTTCTCCAACTATGGGCTTATGGTATTGTATGGGCAGAGCGAAGCTTTTTTCAACCAACTGCGCAAGTCTGTAAAGCCTTTTCATGTCTACTCCAGTATCGATGTTGTAGAGAATTTCTAAGGCAGCTACAACCTCTTCTAAAGGTGCAACTCCAGCCCTTTCTCCGAATCCAGCTACGCAAGTGTGCAGATAAGCTATGCCCTCTTCAACAGCAGCCAATGTGTTCGCGGTTGCTAAGCCAAAGTCGTTGTGACAGTGGACTGAAAACGTAATTTCCTTGCTAATTTTTTTAGATAGTTCATCTCTAACGCGGGAAATTAGATAGCGCATAGATAAGGGTCTCAAAAATCCCACGGTGTCAGCTATTACAAGTTTTTCTGCTCCCACTTTAACAGCGGCTTCGAAGATTTCGACGATTTCTTCTAGAGGTGTTCTAGAAGCATCTTCCAAAACAAAGTTTACTGTGGCTCCGTGGTCTTTAGCGTATTCTATAGATTCGACAGTTTTCTCTAAAACCTGCTCTTTAGTCATTTTAAGCCGATATTTTAGATTTAACCCGTTGTAAGGCGTGAAAATTGAGATTTCTCTTATGCCACACTCCAAACAAGCATCCACGTCGCTCTTCAATATTCGAGCTGATGCTGTCAACCGTGCCTGTTCAAAAGTTTCATTCACGATCCTTTTAACATCGTTTTTCTCTTCTTCAGAAAGAGCGGGAAAACCCACGGTTATTAGGGATATGCCCATCGCATCCATCATTTTGGCAAGTTTAACCTTCTCAACATAAGTTAAGAAAACCGCGGGGCTTTGAATCCCCTCTCTCAAGGTTTCGTCCCATATGAAAACCCTTTTAGGAAGTTTTGGGGGCAAATTCTTTCTGTAACGGTTGTAGTTGGCTATTAGCCCTTGAGCTTCAAGCTTTTTTATAATGGTTTTTCTCATCTACACACTTTCCAACACATTTGGCGGGCGTAATTCATATTTGCCAACCATATAATATAAAAATTGACATTTTACACGGTTTTGAACCCTAAAACTAAATTATTTTAACGTTTTTATAAGTTGTTCTAATGTGAGGAAGCTGATATGGACGTGTTTGAGGTTATAAAGAAAAGGAGAAGCATTAGAAAGTATAAGCCCGAACCCGTAGCAAATGAGGATTTGAAGAAAATTTTGGAAGCTGGAAGACTTGCGCCTTCTGGTGGTAACCGTCAACCATGGTCTTTCGTGGTTGTTAGGGACGCGGAAACAAAGAAAGCTTTGTCTAGGGCTGCGAACAACCAGAAGTTTATCGCAGACGCGGGCGTGGTTGTTGCCGCTTTAGGCGACCTTGGCGCCACAAAGACGAAACTACCTTACAAGCTTCCAACTAATAGAATTTCCTATCTTCAAGACCCTATGATAGCTGTGGAGCACATGATTTTAGCTGCCACTGCGCTGGGATATGGAACATGCTGGATTGGCGCCTTTAACGAAGATGAAGTTAAGAAAACCTTGAAGATCCCAGAAAACTTTGTTGTTGTTGCCCTACTACCCATAGGCGTTTCAGATGAGAGCCCGCCCCAGAGACCAAGAAAGCCGTTTAACGAAATATTCTTTAAAGACTTCTACGGCGCACCCTTAGAGCTTTAAACTTACATTCAAATAAGTCTTAATATGGCTTCCAATGATTGCGCATCTGATTGGCGGGTTGATTGCAGGGTTAATAGCTAAAGGCGGTGCTGGCAGAGGAGCCTTGGCAGGCTTTTTAGCAGGAATATTTGGCGGAATTATTGTAACCATACTTGTGGTTATAGGAGCAATTGCGGCGGGCACCATTTTAGGCGGTATCCTAGGCGGAGTTTTCGGTGGATTAGTGGGATTAGCCATCGGAATCTTAGCCATATTCTTCAGCATAGTTGGAGGAATTGTTGCAGCCATAGGCGGATTAATCGGCGGCGCCATAGCAAAATAACTATTCTACCTATCCCCTCCTTTTTCACTTGCAATATTCTATTTCTTGCTTGCTTCAAGAAAGAGTTTTATACACACCTTAAAGAATATGTGGATAAACCTTGCTGGAGAGGGAGTAAATTATTGAATTTTGAGCTAACAGCTGAACAGAAAATGATAGTTGAAACAGCCGCAGAAATAGCCCGTGATTATGGTCCAGAATACTGGAGAGAGAAAGACAAAAAACACGAGTTTCCAGAAGATTTCTGGAAAAGCCTTGTGGAAGCAGGTTTTCCAGGGATAATTATACCAGAGAAGTATGGCGGAAGCGGCATGGGCATGTTTGAAATGATATTGGCTATGGAAACTTTGGTTTCCGAAGGCTGTGGCTTGGCTGGTGAATGGTTTTTATGTTTATCCAGCGTTTTCGGAGGCTTATCCATAGTGAAACATGGCAACGAAACGCAAAAGGCTAAGTATTTGCCGAAAATCGCCAAGGGCATGGAGTTTTGTTTGGCTTTAACCGAGCCAGATGCTGGAACAAACACGCTAAATATAAGAACTATGGCTGTGAAGGAAGGAAATACTTATAAAATTAACGGTCAGAAAATTTTCATTTCAGGAGCTGATAGAGCCAAGGGAATGCTTCTTGTAACAAGAACCAAGCCAATAGAAAAAGCGCCTAAAAGAACCTTGGGATTAACATTGTTCCTTGTGGATTTACCTAACCCAGCAGTAGAAATTATCCCAATAGAAAAGCATGGAATCAACTACTCAAAAACCTTCGAAGTTTACATAAGCGACCTTAAAGTCCCAGAAGAAAACGTTTTAGGCGAAGTTGACAAGGGCTGGTATCTCCTCTTAGACACGCTTAACCCTGAAAGAATGTCATTCTCTGCAGCCGCTTGCGGCATCGGTCTTTTAGCCATCAAAAAAGCTGTGGAATACGCTAAAGAAAGAAAAGTTTTCGATGCTCCCATAGGTTCTCATCAAGCTGTTCAATTTCCCCTTGCAGAAGCCAAAGCAAAGATTGAGGCTGCTAGACTTTTGAATTATAAGGCTGCTTGGGTTTTTGACAAAGGTGAAGAATGTGGCGCTGAGGCGAACATGGCGAAAGTGGCTGCCGTAGAGGCGGGAATTGAAGCTGTTTATCATGCTATGCAAACTTTTGGCGGTTATGGTTATGCTGTGGAGTATGATGTTGAACGTTGGTGGCGTGAAGTAAACCTCATAAGATTGGCGCCTGTAACTCATCAAATGGCTTTAGCCTTTATTGGGCAGCATGTGCTTGGCTTGCCAAAATCCTATTAACATTTATTACAGAGACTCCCAAAATTCAGGGAGTAGATTGCATCAAGGAAAGTGTTGTTGTAGGCTAGAAAATCTTTTAACAATACAATAAGCAATTTAATCTTCTACCTCTAAAGGTGAAAAGTTTGAATGAAATTAAAAGAATCGCAGTTTTAGGCGCAGGTTTAATGGGACACGGCATAACTCAAGTGGCAGCGCAAAATGGCAAATATGAAGTTTACATGCGGGACATTGAACAACGCTTCATAGACAATGGCATGAACATGATACGCAACAGCCTACAAAAATTTGTAAGCAAAGGACAGATAACGGAAGCCGAAATGAATGAAACCCTCGCGAGAATTCACCCCACCTTAGACCTTAAAGAAGCAGTTTCCAACGCTGACCTAATAATCGAAGCTGTTCCTGAAAACATTGAACTGAAAAAGGCAACGTTCCGCGAAGTGGACAATCTAGCATCAGCCCACGCCATAATAGCCTCCAACACTTCATCTATAAGCATAACGGAATTAGGATCAGCCACCAAACGCCCAGAAAAAGTCTGCGGAATGCACTTTTTCAACCCGCCCCAACTAATGAGACTCATAGAAGTAATAAAAGGCGCAAAAACCTCCGAAGAAACCATCCAAACAGTCTTAGAAGTAGCCCATAAAATGCAAAAAGAAACAGTTCTAGTAAAAAAGGACTGCCCGGGCTTTATAGTGAACCGCATACTAATTCCAGCATTAAACGAGGCTGTAGCCCTATACTGGGAAGGCGTAGCTGAAAGAGACGACATAGACAAGGCCGTAAAGCTAGGGTTAAACTGGCCCATGGGGCCTCTAATGCTTTTAGACTATGTGGGCGCAGACACAACATTGGCGATTGCGGAGGTTCTTCAGAAAGAGCTTGACCCAAAGTTTCACCCCCACAATGGATTAAGGCAGATGGTTAAGGCTAACCTGCTTGGAAGAAAAACTGGTAAAGGTTTCTATGATTGGACACAAAAATAGTTGGAAGGAGAGGAGAATTAATGGAGTTTAAATACATAATTTATGAGAAAAGTGACGGTGTCGCTACCATAACCTTGAATCGTCCAGAAGCCCTAAACGCCTTCAGCAAAGAAGTGATTGAAGAAGTTTTACAAGCTTTGGAAGATGTTAAAAATGATGCTAACGTGCGTGTAGTTGTCTTAACTGGTGCTGGCGAAAAAGCCTTTTCCGCCGGTGCAGACATCAAAGCCATGAAGGGCATGAATGCCCTAAAGGCAAGAGAGCTTTCCCTTATGGGAGAAAAGCTCTGCACAGCCCTTGAAAATCTTGAAAAGCCGGTGATAGCCGCTATTAATGGTTATGCTTTAGGCGGCGGTTTAGAAGTCGCCATGGCATGCGACCTTCGCATAGCCTCAGAAAACGCTCGCATGGGACAAACAGAGATCAACATAGGGCTTATTCCCGGCTGGGGTGGAACTCAAAGGCTGCCGCGTCTTATAGGAGTAACAAAGGCCAAGGAACTCATTTATACTGGGAAAATGATTGACGCCAAAACCGCTGAGCAGCTGGGTTTAGTGAACATGGCTGTGCCACCCGAAAAGTTTAGAGAGACCGTCCACAGGTTCGCTGTTGAATTAGCCCAAAAAGCTCCTGTAGCTCTAAAAGTGGCTAAAGCCCTCATAAACAAAGGTTCGGAAATAAGTTTGGATGCAGCCTTGGCTCTAGAACGCGAAGGTATCGGTGTTGTAGGTTCAACAAAAGATTTGCAGGAAGGCGTATCCGCCTTTATAGAAAAGCGAAAGCCTGTCTTTAAGGGCGAATAGCCCCCTCCCCCTATATTTTTGGAGTTTTCGGAGTTTTTGATTTACAAGTTAGTTTATCCGAGTTTTTACCAAAAGTTATATGTGAAAGCCTAAAGTTAAATGGAAACTCGCATTTAAGGAGAAAAACCACGTGCCAGATTCACGTTTATTATTGCAAGACGAACCGGGAAAACGGGTTCTTCTGCTTGGAAACGAAGCCGTAGCCAGAGGCGTTTTGGAAGCGGGAATAGGCGTAGTGACAACTTATCCGGGGACACCAGCCTCAGAGATAGGCGACACGGTTTCAGAAATAGCGAGAGAAGCTGGCTTGTATATGGAGTATTCCACGAACGAGATTGTAGCTGTAGAGGTGGCTGCTGGAGCGGCAAACTGTGGAGTCAGAACTTTAACGGCTATGAAGCATGTGGGTTTAAATGTGGCTGCAGACGCGGTTATGACCTTGGCTTATACAGGGGTTAAGGGTGGCTACGTAATAGTAACAGCAGACGACCCCGAATGCTACAGTTCACAAAACGAGCAGGACAACCGCTATTACGCTTTACTCTCTGGACTGCCATGCTTAGAGCCCTCTAACGCTCAGGAAGCCAAGGAAATGACAATATCAGCCATAGAAATCTCTGAAAAACTGGAACTTCCAGTGCTTCTGAGAACAACAACCCGTGTAAGCCACACGCGGGGACCGGTAACCTATGGTAAACTTGTAAAGCCGAACTTAAAAGGTGAATTTGTCAAGGATGTTAAACGCATGGTTATGGTTCCAGCTAACGCCAGAATAATGCACGTAGAACTTTTAAAGAAAATGGAGAAGGCTAAAGAAATCACCGAAAAAACACCCTATAATACTGTTATGCGCAAAGGAAGCGGCGAATATGGCATAATCTCCTCAAGCTCCGCATATAACTATGCCGTAGAAGCAGCAAACCTTCTGGGATTGGATGCTGGCATTCTTAAACTTGGCATGACTCATCCGCTTCCAGAAAAAATAATCGCAGAATTCCTAAATGCCCACCAAAAAATCATAATTGTGGAAGAACTCGAACCATACTTGGAAACACATGTTAAAGCCATAGCAAAAGACTATGCGCCACACGTCGAAATTTACGGAAAAACAAAAGAGCAATATTTTCCGAGAAAAGGAGAACTTTCCACACGCTTGGTCACAATAGGCTTGGCAAAAATAACAGGGGGAAAACTACCTATAGATTTTGAGAAAATCGATGAAGCTTATGCAGGAGTCGCCAAAACTCTTCCTTCTAGACCGCCAATCCTTTGTCCTGGATGTCCCCACACTGCTTCCTTTTATGTTATAGGAAAAGCTACGGGAAAAAAGGCAATATACCCAACAGACATAGGATGTTATGCTTTGGGAATTATGCCTCCCTTAAACATTGGTGATATTCTCATTTGCATGGGCGCCAGCATCGGCGCAGCCCAAGGAGTGAGCAAAACAACGGAAAAGGATATCATAGCCGTGATAGGTGACTCCACATTCTTTCACGCAGCAGTACCCGGCTTAATAAACGCTGTTTACAACAACCATAAAGTCGTTCTGGCGGTTCTTGACAATTTAACAACCGCTATGACAGGACATCAGCCTCATCCTGGAACCGGCAGGACTGGAATGCAAGCCATGGGAAACCGTGTTCTTGTGGAAAAGGTTGCTGAAGGGTGCGGAGTAAAATACGTTAAAGTGGTTAATCCCTTCAAAATCAAAGAAGCCGAAACCGTCTTGAAAGAGGCTCTACAACATCCTGGACCAGCTGTTATAGTTTTTAGGGCGCCATGCGCCTTAATGGTGGTTCGCCAGAAAAGACGAAATGGCATAGAAATCAAAGCTTGTGAGATAACTGATAAGTGCACGGATTGTATGGCTTGCATTAAACTTCTGGGCTGTCCAGCCTTAATAGTAGAGGAAGGAAAGGTTCGCATAAATGAGGCTTTATGTGTTGGATGTGGGCTATGCGCTAGTGTGTGTCCTTACAATGCCATAGAATGTTCGGAGGGGGATTGAAGGAGGCTGGATAAATGGATGAGTTTAACATAGTTTTGACTGGTGTTGGCGGTCAAGGTATACTTTTAGCAGCGGAAGTTCTGGGTACGGCAGCTCTTAAAGAAGGCTTGAACGTTAGGGTAAGTGAAATTCATGGAATGGCTCAACGGGGTGGAGCTGTAATTTCGAATGTGAGAATCGGCGAAAAGGTTCTGGCGCCTACAGTTATGGAGGGGCAAGCTGACATTTTATTGGGCTTTGAGCCTTTAGAAACTCTGCGAAATTTGAAGTTTGCCTCTGAAAAAACTGTTGTAATAATGAATGAGGAGAAAATTCCGCCAACAGAAATGACGACAAAAATGCTGAAATATCCAAGTCTGCAAGAGGTAAAAGAGAAAATTTACAATTTCACCAAAAATGTCCTCACAATAGATGCAAAAAAATTAGCTAAGGAAGCTGGAAACATTTTAGCTCGAAACATTGTATTAATCGGAGCTATGGCAGCCATACAAAAAGCTCCAATAAAACAAGAAAGCATCATGGAGGCTCTAAGGGAGCTTGTTCCAGAAAGATATTTGGCTGTGAATGTTAAAGCGTTTAAACTCGGCTATGAACACGCCAAAAAACATGGAACACCCTAAAACCTATCGATTTTCGTTCAAAATAGCTTTCAAAATGCTCTGAAACATCTTCATTTCTGAAACATTTACTATGGGAATTTGAAGGCTCTTGTCAACTTCGTAAATCTTCTGGTATTTAGGGAATTCAACATAGCAAATCTGGCTTATGGGAAACTCCCTCTTCTTCAACTCTTGTTCAAAAGACTTCTCAGAAACCTCTAAACAAAGGAGATAGCCGTCAATCCAGTAAAGCCTGTTGGCGCCGTAAGTAGTTGCACACCATGCTATATCACCTACAGAACGCTTGTCCAAACCTAAAACACTAATCTTCTTTGTTGTGGCAATTTCCACATCCATAATACTTTCACCCTTTGAAAGGAGTATTCAACACTTCTTTCACCCTATTAGTTATTTTGGGTCCCAAACCATAAACGCCCTTTGGCCAATCGTCAACGTTTAGGAAAGCGTTTAACGGGGTTTGATAGGATTTAAGGATTGCTATGGCTTTTTCTCTTCCTATATTTGGCAGGCTTGCCACAAAAAATATTTGAGCATCATAAATGGTTTCGCATTTTTTGAAAGGGTGTACTGTCGGGGCTCTTTTTTCTACTATTTGTTCTTGGCGGGCAGCCACGTAAAGAAAGTCTATAGTTTCCTTGTAAGAGGTTGTGTTTACAATGGCTATTCCGTTTTTGGCTAGGTTGAACATGGCTCCCCAAACAGACACGGGTTGGATTCTGCTAAACTTGTAGATTATGGGCAGATAGCCTTCAAGCAAAATCAGTGATTTAGGGTAAACCTCCTTCAACTTAAACAACTGTTCGAAAAGGTAGCGCCGTGTAAGCGTGTACACGAAATCTTGAACTGTTTTTCTTTCCACAGCACACTCATCAGACAAGACGTAATCGCCTTTCTCCAAGGCTTCAATTTTAACGGTTACACCCCGCTCTCTAAGACCTTTAACAATTTTTGCGGCAGTATTTGCTTCTCTACTATCCACAATAATTGTGGGTTCTCGCTCGTTGCCTTTCTTTTCTTTCAAGTATGGAAGTAAAGTTTCAGTTCCAGACATCAGACTCAACTCTACTTTAAAGCTGCTTGAACAAGAGAAACTATTAGCTTATCACTCTGATAAAACTTGAGCATCAACTAAGATATTCGAGCTTAAATCATAAAAATGGAAAAAAGGGTTTATGGTCCCTTTTTGGTTATTTCTTTGACAACACCAGCCGCTACCGTTGTGCCCATGTCCCTGACAGCAAATCTTCCAAGTTCCGGAAACTCCGTGTAAGTTTCAATTGCTATAGGATGCAACGGTTCCATTCTCACGATGGCTGCGTCTCCGGTTTTAAGGAAAGAAGGCTTTTCTTCAACAACTTGTCCTGAACGCGGGTCAATCTTCCTTATCAGTTCGGTGAATCTGCATGCAACTTGTCCAGTGTGATAATGCAGCACAGGCGTATATCCAGCAGCAACCGCCGTCGGATGGTAAATAACTATTATCTGCCCAATAAACTCCTTAGCCACTGTCGGTGGATTATCAACATGCCCGCAAACATCACCACGGCGTATATCTGTTTTCGCTATGCCTCTCACGTTAAATCCAATGTTGTCTCCTGGCTCTGCTTTTGGAATCTTGGCATGGTGCATTTCGATGGATTTAACTTCGCCTTGCTTGTTGGCCGGCATAAATACCACGGTGTCACCTTCTTTAAGCACGCCAGTTTCCACTCTGCCCACCGGAACAGTGCCCACGCCAGTAATACTGTAAACATCCTGAACTGGAATGCGCAATGGCTTGTCCAAAGGTTTAGGAGGTAACTCAAACGTATCCAGGGCATCAAGTAGTGTGGGTCCCTTATACCATGGCATTTTTTCGCTTTGTTTAACAAGGTTGTCGCCGGTCCATCCAGAAGTCGGCACGAAAGGAACCTTTTCAACTTTGTAGCCTACCATTTTAAGCATTCTTGAAACTTCATTTTTAACCTCATTGTATCTCTCTTCGCTCCAGTTAACAGTAGCGTCATCCATCTTGTTAACGGCAACAACAAGTTGGCGGACACCCAGAGTAAAGGCTAAGAAGGCGTGTTCGCGTGTCTGTCCACCAGGCCCAATGCCTGCTTCAAATTCGCCTCTCTTTGCTGAAACAAAAAGTATTGCGCCGTCCGCTTGACTTGCGCCTGTTATCATGTTTTTAACGAAGTCTCTGTGGCCTGGCGCGTCTATCACTGTGAAGTAGTATTTTTTAGTTTCGAATTTTAGGAATCGGAGGTCGATTGTTAAGCCTCTTTCCCGTTCTTCCTTCAAGTTGTCAAGAACCCATGCAAATTTGAAAGTTTCTTTTCCTAGTTTTTGGGCTTCTTCTTCGTAAGCCTTTATGGTTCGGTCGTCGATGGCTCCTGCCAAGTAAAGCAAGTGTCCTGTTGTTGTAGATTTTCCATGGTCCACATGTCCCATGATTACCAGGTTTAAGTGGGGTTTTTCAGGTTTGCTCATTTCTTTTCCTCCATCATTTTATCTTTAAATTTCATCTAAATTTAGTGAATTCGTTTACACAACTGTTCATTCAATTATTTTAAGTTTACCATGGATATTTTGAAGGATTTAAAGCCCAAAATGAAAACAATTTTAACCCCATTTTTAAAGTATTCTTTGGACGCGTCTGAATTATGCCAGCAAACCTCCCTGCTGAAGCTAGACATAAATGGGCAGAAGTTTCGGGAGCAAAAAATCCTAAAGAGAAACTTCGGCTTATGCAAGAATTCTTGAGCCTAGTGCCAAAACATAAGGGCACAGCCAAACTTTGCGCTCAGGTTAAAAAGCAAATGGCAACCTTGCGGAGGGAAATTGAGGAAAGGAAAAGAAAGAAGACGGGAAGGGGCGGACGACCAAAATTTTTCATTGAAAAGGAAGGAGCCGCCCAAATAGCCGTGATAGGTTTAACTAACACGGGTAAAAGCAGTCTGCTTTCAGCCTTGACTAACGCAAAAGTGGAAGTGTCACCCAGCCCCTACACCACACGAGAACCCATGCCAGGCATAATGTCCTACAAAGACGTGCAATTCCAAATGGTGGAAACTCCAGCATTAATGGAAGGCTCCGCTGATGGACGTGCCTGGGGACTGCAAACTCTAGGTTTGGCACGTAATGCTGATGGACTAATCCTAATGGTGGATTTAACGCAAGACCCAGTTAGACAATTGTCCACTATTTTAAATGAGCTGGAAAAGGCTCGAATACTTGTCAGTAAACCCAAAGCCCGTGTAGAAATTGAAAGAAAGTTCATGGGTCACGGCTTACGTATAATTCTGCTCGGAAACCTCATTGACTGCACTGTTAAAGATGTGGAAGAGCTTCTTCGAAGTTATCGTGTACATGACGCTGTTATAAAAATTTCTGGAGAAGCTACGCTTGATGAAGTTGAAGACGCAATTTTCGAGAGCACCGTATACAAGCCAGCAGTTATAGTCGCTAACAAAATGGACATGGAGAGTTCAAAAGAGAATCTTGAAGCCTTAAAAAATTATGTAAGCGGTGAGCTCCCTATAATAGCAGTCTCATGCCTAAAAGATTACGGGTTGGAAAAGCTTGGAGAAACTTTGTTCAAAACTTTAGATTTAATACGTGTGTATACTAGAGAACCAAATCAAAAAGAACCTTCTAAAAAACCCTTTATTCTGAAAAAGGGCGCCACAGTCTACGATTTAGCAAAAAACATTCACACCGATTTCAGCAAAAGATTTGCCTTCGCTAAAGTGTGGGCTGAACGCTTAGTTTTCAGTCCCCAAAAAGTCGGCGCCTCCTTTGTCCTAGAGGACTGCGATGTTGTAGAGATACATGTAAAATAAAAATGTTGAAGCTATCTTGAGGCCTGAGCTATCCTTTCTATTTCATGCCTCTTGGAAACTGCATAGCTTTTCATGTCATTCTCCGCAGCCAAGATAAGCTCGTCTGCAAGGCACTCTTCTATAGAACGAGGATTATGCATAGCTGCTTGTCTTGCTCCTTCACATATGTGCCTCAAAGCCAAGTCTATCCTTCTTTGTGGAGAAATATCAACTGACAAGTGGTATACTATTCCACCATAGCTAAGTCTTGTAGTATCCTCACAGGGAGCAGAATTCTCCACAGCCCGCACAAGTACTGCAATGGGATTTCGTCCAGTGCGTAAATGGATAATTTCAAAGGAATGTTTAACAATGTTTGCCGCCCTTGCCTTTTTACCCGCATTTTTTCCTGGACGCATGAGATTGTTGATTAACCTTTCTACAATGTTGACATTTGCTTTTCGAAAACGTTGGTGTTCATGTCTTCCCATGCTATGGGGCACAACAAGAGGTTTAAGAGAAATATATCTCTGCAACCCGATATCTCTTACTTGAATGTCTTCGTAGCTCCATTTTCCGAAAAGGTTGACCTTTGAAGCCTCTTTTTGTTTACTCAAAACATTCACCTTGCAGGTTTCTGTTTTCTGCCATATACGAGCTCTTTCAAGGAAACATCGTTAACTTTAATGACTTTCCATCGCACTCCAGGTATGTCTCCCATACTTCTTCCTCTAGAACCGCCTATACCTTCAACAACCACTTCATCATGTTCGTCAACAACGTTTAAGGCGCCATCTCCGGGTAGAAAAGCGGTTATAACACGTCCATTTTTTATCAGTTGAAGCCTAACACATTTTCTTATGGCGCTGTTTGGCTGTTTGCTTTCTACACCTACCTTTTCTAGTACTATGCCTCTGCCCATGGGTGCCCCTTCGAGGGGATCTGCTTTAACATCTAGCATGAGCATTCGCCGTTTATAGTAAAGGCTACTCCAACGGAACTTTTTCCGTTTTTCACGCAGTTTTCTTGCAGCGAATTCGCCTTTTGGAGATTTTGAACCCATACTTCAAATTTTCCTCTTTTACGTTTAATCACAATTCTCATATTTAAACTGTAACATGAACCTTCTCAAGATTTTAAGACTTGCGATGCGATTATTTTTGGTAGTTCCTCTCTATTTTCGCGGGTAACCGCGTATATTTCCGCGTCTTCTCTTCGCCTAATCTCTTCTATTATTGCGTTTCTCATTTTCCAGTGAATTGTGCCAATAACAGTTTTTCCGCTTCCAATAGCCTTCTTTACGGCGTCTTTAAACTTTTCCGAAAACAATTCCATGGGGCCAATCTCGTCTATAATTATTATGTCCGCATCTTCAATAGCGTTGAGTGTTGCCCTAGCTCCAATATTGTTCAAGTCTTCAAGGTTAACGCGATATTTGCCGATTTTTGGACCATACTTAAGGTTTACGTGGGCAAGCCATCCTTGACGTGAACCTGCTATATCTATGATTTGAAAGCCAACGCGAGTTCCGCAAGAGCGAACTTCTCGGGTTATCATCCCACCTATGCGGTAGCCCTTGCCTTTTAATATGTCTACAACCTTAAGCAAGATTGTGGTTTTGCCTGTTCCTGGCGCCCCCATCAAGAATAACAGCCTTTTTCTCATTTGCAGCCCTTTTCCATTTTCGGAAGCCTAATATTTCTCTCCAAAACGTTTGTTATAACTGTAATGGGGCATAGCAAAATAATGACGGAAAAATTTGAAGCGGGGTTTCCCAAAGAGGTTGTTAAGGAAGGCGAAGTTCAAGTATTAGTTCCAAAACTTGAAGCCTTTGTGAAATCGCCATCAGACTATGCCCCTTCTAAGGCACCTGTTTTTTACAATCCTGTTATGGAGTTAAACCGTGACTTGACAGTTTTAGCTTTACAAGCTTATCAAAGAATAATTGGTAAGGAGCTTTTTGTTTGTGAGCCTTTAGCTGGTTGTGGAGTTAGAGGGATACGTTTTGCAAAAGAGGTTGTGGGTGTTGAAAAGGTTGTTATAAACGATATTAGCGAAAAAGCTGTGCAACTTGCAAAACGTAATGTTGAAGCAAATGGGTTAGGCGGAAAAGTGGTTGTTAAAAATTTGGATGCTAACCTTTTGTTAAGCAGCTACGCAGCTCCAAGAAAAAGGTTTGACTTTATCGACATAGACCCTTTTGGCTCTCCAGTTCCCTATTTAGATTCTGCTGTACGCGCCCTGCGTGATGGCGGTCTTTTAGCGTTAACTGCCACCGATTTAGCAAGCTTATGCGGAGTTTACCCAAAGGCTTGCATAAGGAAATATGGCGGAAAACCCTTGCGTACGGAGTATTGCCACGAGCTGGCTGTTCGGCTTTTATCCGGATGCTTAGCCACCACAGCTGCAAAACTCGACATTGGAGTGAAGATTGTTTTCTCTCACAGTACAGACCATTATATCCGGGTATATGCCACTACAGAGTATGGCGCGAAAAAAGCAGATAATGCCATCAAAAACATGGGCTATATAATGCACTGTTTCAAATGTTTCCACAGAGAACCTGTAAGAAGCTTTTTCCTTTTTGGTGCTTCTGCAAAATGTAAAGAATGCGGGGCTAAAATGGATTTTGCTGGACCCTTGTGGATTGGCAAAATAGTTGATAAAGAGTTTTGCAAACTGATGGAAGAAGAGTTAGAAAGAAGAAGTTTTAGGCTTAAGGGGCGAATAGAGAAAATTTTAGGACTAATAGAAGATGAGGCTGAAGCGCCCATAACATATTATACTGTTGACAAGTTTTCTGCTGCATTAAGTTTACCTGTTCCTTCCGTAAAAAAGGTTTTGGGCATTCTCAGGCAAAGCGGTTATTCTGCCTGTCCTACACATTTCAACTCTAGAGGAATAAAATCTGATGCTTCGGCAAGGGAAATGAGTGAGATTTTACGGAGAATAGTGAGCAGCAACCAATAAGTTTTAAATAATCATAGGTTCTAAAAGAGACATTTTGGTGACAAAATGAATAAAAAAATATTTGTTTTAGCCTTAACAATGGCTTTGCTAGTTCTAGCGGTACCTTTGATAAAGGCAGAAGATGAGCCAAAAAGAGTAACAGTTTGGACCGACAAGCCAGAATACAGTCCAGGAGAAAGCGGAACCTTGTATATAGTTTACTATA
>CBETPM010000003.1:0-17500 GCA_965538135.1 Candidatus Bathyarchaeota archaeon | reverse complement strand
TCGACAAAGTTTATGTGTATATCACCTTTGAGAAAATCTTCATCTTCCATAATTCTTTTATGAAAAGGCATTGTGGTTTTAACGCCGTCTATAACAAACTCGTTTAAGGCATTTCGCATTCTTTGTATGGCTTCCGTGCGGTTTACGCCCCAAACAGCCAGTTTCACGATTAGGGGGTCGTAAAAAACAGATATGTTATAACCTGAATATAGATGAGTGTCAACTCTGACTCCTGGACCGCCTGGTGGGTGAAAACGGGTAACTGTACCCGGAGAAGGCATGAAATTGTTGAAGGGGTCTTCAGCGTTGATTCTGCAGTTTATTGCATGTCCTCTTTGGACTATTTTGCCTTGGCTATACTCAAGTTTTTCACCTGCAGCAATCTTAATTTGTGATTTCACAATGTCTATGCCTGTGACCATTTCGGTTATGAGATGCTCCACCTGAAGTCGCGTGTTAAACTCTAAAAAGTAATAATTTTTCTCTCTATCGACTAAAAATTCGACAGTTCCAGCGTTTACATAATCAACAGCTTTAGCAATTTTTAAGGCGGCTTCTCCCATCTCCTTTCTTAGTTCTTTGTTTAGAAATGATGAAGGCGTTTCTTCAATGAGCTTCTGGTATCGCCTTTGAATGGAGCATTCTCGCTCACCAAGATGGATGATTCTGCCTTTCTTGTCGGCTAAAACTTGAAATTCTATGTGCCTAGCCCTTGGAAGAAACTTTTCCACGTAAATTTCCGGGCTTCCAAAAGAAGCTTTAGCTTCCAAGGCTGAAATTTCTAGCGTCCGCTTCATTTCTTCCCTATTTTTAACTATGCGCATGCCCTTTCCACCGCCGCCATAAACCGCCTTCACAAGAACAGGATAGCCCACCTTCTCTGCTATTTCCAATGTGTCATCCACGCTTTTAGCGGGTTCTATGCTTCCTGGGATTATTGGTACTCCAGCCTTGGCGGCGGTTTTGCGAGCTTTAACCTTGTTGCCCATTAACTGCAAAACTTGGCTGGGAGGTCCTATAAATTCGATTTGGTTTTCTTCGCATTTTTTTGCGAAAGCGGGTATTTGAGAGAGGAAACCGTAGCCTGGATGGATTGCTTCGCATTTAGAACTTTTTGCTATGTTTAATATTTTGTTGATGTTTAGGTAGCTTTGGGAGGGTTCTGCTGGTCCTATGCAATGGCATTCGTTTGCGTATTGCACATGCAATGATTCAGTATCTTCTTCAGAGTAAATTGCAAGTGTTTTTATTCCAAGTTCTCTACAAGCTCTTATAATGCGGATGGCGATTTCGCCTCTGTTGGCAACAAGGATTTTGTTAAACATTGTGCAACTCCTTTTTCCCTCAACAATAGTTACGTCTGACTACTTTCTTATTAGTGGTCTGGCTGAAATAAAAAATGTTCTTATAGCCAAAATTTTTGGAAAAACTATAAAGGTTAGGTTATAAAACTAGGTTTTCTCTAAAAAAGGAGAAAAAGCTGGATGGAAAAATACGCTCATGACATAGTTGTTGTCGGAGCAGGTATAGCTGGTTTAAGAGCTGCTATTGCTGCAGCAGAAGTCAGCAGCAAACTTGACATTGCAATAGTCTCAAAGCTTCATCCAATACGTTCCCACTCTGTCTGTGCTCAGGGTGGAACCGCCGCTGTCATGGGAGAAAAAGATTCCTTTGACCTGCACGCTTTTGACACAATTAAAGGTGCAGATTACTTGGCAGACCAAGATGCTGTGGAATTTTTTGTTAGAAGAGCGCCAAGAGAGATAATTTTAACAGAACATTGGGGCTTGCCATGGAGCAGAACAGAAGATGGGAAATTACTTCAAAGACCCTTCGGGGGACACAGCGTCCCAAGGGCATGTTTTGCAGCGGATATGACGGGATTTCATGAAATGCACACATTGTATGGAAAAGCCACATCCTATAATAACATAAAGTTCTACGACGAATGGTTTGTTACCTCCATAATAGTTGAAGACAATAAAGCCATGGGCCTGACAGCTATAGAACAAAAAACCGGTGAAATGCAAGCATTCCAGGCTAAGACCATTATAATGGCAACAGGAGGCTATCAACGCATATACGAATTCACAACATTTTCACATGCAAGCACAGGCGATGGAATGGCAATGGCTTACCGCGCAGGAACACCTTTAATGGACATGGAATTTGTACAATTCCATCCCACCGGTTTAGTTCCTCAAGGGGTTCTAATTACAGAAGGGGCTCGAGGCGAAGGAGGATACTTAATCAACGCAAAGGGTGAGCGCTTCATGAAAAAGTATGCACCAGAAAGGATGGAACTAGCCCCTAGAGACGTAGTCGCTAGAGCAGAAGAGACAGAAATCTTGGAAGGACGCGGGCTGGAAGGACCATTTGGATCTTACATAGCTTTAGACATTACGCATCTGGGTGAAGAGAGGATAAACGAGAGGCTACCCCTCATACGCGAGGTCGCAATAAAAATTGGGGGAGTGGACCCTGTAAAGGAACCCATACCCATCAGACCCGCAGCTCACTACGCGATGGGAGGAATCTGTGCTAATGTTAAAGCCGAAACGCCGATTTCAGGACTTTATGCCGCCGGCGAATGTTCGTGTATCAGCATTCATGGAGCAAACAGACTTGGCACAAATTCAACGATTGATTGTCTAGTTTTTGGAGCGGTTGCTGGAGAAGAAGCTGCAAAACGTGCCTTGTCTAGCAGTTTTCATGAAATTTCACATGAAAAAATTTTGGCAGAAGAGAAGAGGGTCTTTGATGGAATCTTAGGTAGCGAAGGGCCCGAAAGAGTGCCGGTTATAAGAGATGAGATGCGGCAGGTTATGAACACGAAAGTTTGGATTTTCAGGAGAGGTGATCAGCTTGAGAGAGCCTTAAAAGAGATAAGGGAACTTAAGCAAAGATTCAGGAAGATAAGGGTTGAAGATAAAGGCAAAACTTTTAACACCGCATTTACTTCAGCTCTGCAACTTGATTTTATGTTAGATTTAGCGGAAATAACCATAGTCAGTGCTCTTGCCAGAACAGAGTCAAGAGGAGCCCATTCAAGGCGTGATTACCCAAAGCGGGACGATGAAAACTGGTTAAAGCATACTCTCGCCTACTACACAAAAGAAGGACCCAGACTTGACTATATTCCAGTCAAAATAACTAGGTGGCCTCCAGTTGCAAGGAAATACTAGGTAAGAAAGGTGGACTTATATGAACTCTAAAATTGAGAAGATTGTCGAATTTAAAATTCTTAGATTTAACCCTGAAACCGGAAGGCGCTACTTTTCAACGTATAAGGTTCCAGTTCGCAAAGGAACCACGTTGCTCGATTGCCTCTTGTACATCAAAGACAACCTTGATGAGACTCTTTCCTTCAGGTATTCGTGTAGATTTGGAATTTGCGGAAGCTGTGGAATAAATGTTAATGGAAAACCCATGCTGGCCTGTTACACACAAGTACTTGACCTTAAAACTGACTCCTTAACCATTGAACCGTTGGCGAACATGCCGGTTATAAAAGACTTAGTGGTTGACATCGAACCCTTCTTCGACACATTTAAGAAAATCAAAACGTTCCTAGTAAAGCCAGAAGAAGCCCTCAAGAAAACCAAAGAATTTACTCAAGCGCCAACTGACCTCAAAAAATACTGGGACTTAACTTTATGTACAAAATGCTCTATATGCTATTCAGCGTGTCCAGCGGCAATAGATGAAAGATTTCTTGGCCCTTCAACCTTGACTACAAACTACCGTTTCATTCTGGACTCTAGAGACGAAGGTTTAGAAGCGCGTTTGAAGTCTGCAGCGGACAATATTTGGCTTTGCACTTCATGTAACAGTTGCACGCTTTTCTGTCCCAAGCTTGTTGACTGTTCAAACGCCATAGTGGATGAGCGAAGTTTTGTTGTGGAGTCTGGGATAATTCCGAGAACTGTTAAGGATGTGCTTGAAAGCGTCTTTAAATATCACAATCCTATGGGAACGCACCAGAGCAAGCGTATGGAATGGGCTAAAGACCTAAACATAAAAACCTTTCCAACAGCAACAGAAGCGCAAGTGTTATACTTTGTCTGCTGTTCCACCGCCTTTGACATTAGAACACAGGAAATTGCGAAGGCTATGGCGGAAATCTTTGATAGAATGGGTGTGGATTATGCCACTTTAGGCATGGAAGAATGGTGCTGTGGAGACCACATGCTGAGGATGGGTGAGAAAGGACTTTTCGAAGAACTTGCCGCCCACAACATTGAAATGTTTAAGAAATTCAACATGGAAAAAATAGTTACGCTTTCACCCCACTGCTACAACACCTTCAAAAACGATAAGCCCTACGCAGATGAAAAATTAAACGTTCAACACTACACGCAGTTCCTAGCAGACGCAATACAGAAAGGAAAAATTAAACCTTCCAAGCCCCTCAACAAGCGAGTTGCCTATCACGACCCATGCTTCCTCGGAAAGCGCAACCAAATCTACGAGGAACCAAGACAAATCTTGCAGTCGATAAACGGTTTAGAACTAATAGAAATGAAAAGAACAAGAGAAAGCAGTTTCTGCTGCGGCGGCGGAGCAGGAAGAGTGTGGACGGAAGAAGCTGAGCCGGAGAAAAGACCTTGCGTTGAAAGGGTTAAAGAAGCTTTAGAGCTGGGCGTCGACGTTATTGCTGTGGCTTGTCCCTTCTGCCTAACAACCTTAGAAGATGCTGTCAAAGTTTTAGACGTGGAAAACAAAATTGTTGTAAAAGATATCCTAGAACTGTTTAAAGAAGCTCTCTAAAATCCCCTTCAATTTTTTGCCGAGTTAACATCTACATTTTGTAATATAACAATTGCATTTTGTTTCTTCAATTGAAAAGGAAAGGTCTATCAGAATTTCCTTCAACTCTCCACAACATTGTAGGCGCCTGTTTCCTTCGCCTCTCCCAAAAGTTTTTCAACATCCATCTTCAAAGTCAGAAGGTTTTCACCACCCTTTTTACAAAATCGCTTATACCTAGCCCTAATCTCTTCAAGTTTATCTTCAATTTGCATATAAGCAAAATCTAAGAAAACGTAAAGATAAACAACGTTTATCAAAAAGGCATTTCTATCTTTTACATCATCCAAAACATAGCCGAAGATTCAACGATTTTAATAGATACTTTAATATGCCCTGAAAGATGGAGACGTTCCCCGCAAAACCACTTTTTCTGTTTTCGAGCTTTTTATGATCTTTTCTTCCGAATAGGTATACTTTGGTTTGTATTAGGAAGCCGCAGACTTTGATTAAGTGCGAGATCCTTTCAAGGCTGGCTTTCATCACTTCTTTAGCATAGGCTTTCTTGCTTCCGAAGGGCATGTGATAGAAAGAATATTTCATAAAACATGTATGACAATTTTTAATGAAGGCCAATTCTGAAATCAGTTTTATTCGCAGGTTTTGAGTTTCTAATTGGCATAAATTAACGATTTTTTCAAGTCTTTCATTCAGTATTATTATATGCTTTTTTCGAACCATTCTGGACCTACCCCCCTCCCCTCTGGGGGTAAGGGGATTTCGGGAAGTTTCTCTCTTATATGGGCGATGGGCTTCCAATAGATTTTAGTTTGGATTTTTAAGAAATTTCTGTAAGCACCGGGCAGCAGTATATAAGATGATGGTCATGCTTGCAATTATTGAATTCTGAATTAATAATCCGAATTTTAATTTCATAAGCTTTATAGTTGTAGGGGATTTGGCCTCCCACGGTTCTATGAAATATCGCCACTGTGCTGTCACTGATGAGTTAGATGTATGGTGACAGGATCTTGATATAGGATGAAATCAACACGTAAATATTGGGACGTCCAGTTTCGATATAATGTATTCGTGTAGAACAGAACTACAGGCAAGCCTTAGAGCTTAAATGGACGGATATAGATGGAGAACGCAGAGTTGTCAAAATACAAGCTGATAAAGGCAGCAACCCGAGAGTATTAAAGGCAAGCGATAAACTGCTCAGCATATTTGGCCACATCCAAAAGAACGAACCTAAATCTTCGGCAGCTGTCAAAAGACAAATTATTTTAAGGCTACTACTCTAAGCTTAGTGAGAAAAAAGGCTGTGATAAAACTTCAAAACTCAAGGCTAATGCAAATACGCTTTCATAAGCTTTACCATTGGAAAGGGGCAATGAAATACCATGAGGCCAAGAATCCTGGCAAGTCAAAACAGTGCTTGGGCACAAATCGATATTTAGCACACAAATCTATATTAACATTGAGCATGCCTTATTTGAACAAGCACCTGAAGTCCCACGTTGAAGTCGCCCAAAAGCCAGAGGAGATCAAGCAGCTACTTGAAATAGGCTTTGAATACATCTACGAAAAGACGGACTAATGTTTTTCAGAAAACACAAGTAAAAGTAATATAGATGCTGTAAAAACGGGATAGATACCTTAATATATTTATCTCATAAAATGTATTAATTCTCACTAAAATAAGCTAAATATGGAGGAAATTGATTGTACGGCTATGCTGGCAGAATATTACACATAGACTTAACAACGGGAAAAACCTACACGGAACCCCTAAACGAAGATTATGCCAAAAAATACATCGGTGGAATAGGCTTAGGCATGCGCCTCTGGCTTGACCACTCAAAAGCTGGAGTAGACCCCTTCAGCCCGGAAAACCCGCTAATACTGACTACAGGCCCAATTTCTGGAACCGTCTGGCCCACTGGCGGAAACGGACATGCCTTTGTTTCGAAATCGCCTCAAAGCTACGGGGTTGGAGAATCTAAGTCCCACGGCTCCTTCGGAACAGAACTTAAAAGAGCTGGATATGACGCTGTAATCTTCAAAGGCAAAGCAGAAAAACCGGTCTACGTGTGGATTGACGACGATTCGGTCCAAATTCTAGACGCTTCTCACCTTATGGGAAAATCACCAGCCGAAACGGAAGATGCGATAAGAGAAGAACTAGGCGACTATTACATACGCGTGGCAGCCATAGGTCCAGCAGGAGAAAAACTTGCCAGAATCGCATGCATCATAAACGACAAAACAAGAGCAGCTGGAAGAACAGGAATGGGAGCAGTTATGGGTTCCAAGAACTTGAAGGCAATCGCTGTCAGAGGAACCCGTGATATAGCCATTGCAAAGCCCGATGAGTTTATGGAGTTTGTAAAGGAATTCCATGAAAGAATGAAAGGCCCAGCCACAAAGAAGTATCGAACACTGGGCACGCCAGAAAACGTTTTGGTTCACAATGCCTTGCACTGTATGCCCACAAGGAACTATAACAACGCACATTTTGAAGGAGCAGAAAAAGTTAGCGGGGAAGCCCTAAACGAAAGATTCGTTGCCAAAATTATAGGATGCAGTTCCTGCGCCATGAGGTGCGAGCACGTATGCGTAGTGGCTGAAGGACCCTACAAGGGAACTATGACCCGAATGGAGTACGAGCCACTATGGGCTTTGGGACCATACTGCGGAGTAGACCGCTTAGATGCCATAATAAAAGCTATGGACTTGTGCAACTATTACGGAATAGACGCTATAGGTGCTGGCGTAATTGTTGGCTTTGCTATGGACTGCTACGAAAACGGAATATTAACAGAAAAAGACACCGACGGGATAGAAGCACGATTCGGCAATCATGAAGCTTTGGTAAAACTTATTGAAAAAATGGGTAAGCGTGAAGGAATAGGCGACATACTAGCTGAAGGAGTAAAAATCGCTGGAGAAAAAATAGGAAAAGGCGCGGAAAAACTGGCTCAACACATTAAGGGGGTGGAGGTTACAGGCTATGACCTTCGAAGCCTCAAAACAGCCGCCCTAGGCTTTGCGGTCTCCTTCAGAGGTGCAGACCACAATAGACACGGCGCGTATGCCTTCGACGTGAAAGGAAAAGTAAACCGTCTAGTAGCTGAAAAAGGAAGAGGAAAAATCGTTAAGAACATGGAAGACCTCTATACAATAATCGACTCGTTCATAGTCTGCAAGTTCTCAAGAGGGACATACTATAAAGAATTTGAAGACATGGCCAAAGTCTACAGTCTAGTGACTGGAATAGAAATGACGCCAGAAGAATTGCGAAGGTCTGGTGAGAGAATAAACAATGTTGCTAGACTATTTAATATACGGGAAGGATTAGGAAGAAGAAAAGATGATCACTTGCCATGGAAGGTTATGCACCAGCCTATAACAGATGAAGGCCCATCAAAAGGAGCATACGTAAGCCAGAAAGAACTTGATTTGCTGTTAGATGATTATTACGAGGCCCGCGGCTGGACAAAAGAAGGAATACCAACCATTGAAAAACTTAGAGAATTAGCCATGGATGACCTAATTCCTATAATTGAACATAAGCTTGCAAAACCTAAAAAAGTGGAGGAATAAAGCGATGGTTAAGATTCATGAAAGAAAGTTTGTTACCGCAGATCCAGACAAGTGTGTAGGATGTCAAGTCTGCGAATACATATGCTCCTTCACAAAAGAAAACTCTTTCAACCCGCTCAAATCCAGAATACGAGTTGTAAGACTAAACCAGCTGGTGAACGTCTCCATAAGCTGTAGACTTTGCGAAGATCCGCCATGCGTGGCAGCATGTCCAAGAGACGCCCTAACCCAGTCAGAAGAAACAGGTATAATAATGGTTGATGAGGATAAATGCAACGGTTGCGGATGGTGCATCGAAGCCTGCGACTACGGAGCCATCATGATACATCCAGAAAAGAAAGTAGTCTTCGTCTGCGACCTCTGCAAGGAACAGGGCGAACCCCAATGTGTAAAATGGAGCCCCGACGAAGCCCTAGACCTTGTTACAAGCGACGTCCTAGCTCAAAAAGCAAGGATTACTGCGACAAAGAAGCTTTTCCAAGAAGCCCTAAAGGTCACTGCAGCAACTTCCTAATTTTCTTTCCCTAATTTTTCTTAAGGAAGAATTTTAAGCAAAAAATTAGTAACTTCTCTTGCTGTAGCGGTAACTTCTGGAGTAAGTCCTTCTCCGAAATCAGCCTTTTTAGGTTCTATAAGCAGCAAAGCAATTTTTGTTTTAGTCATTTTTGAAAGGTATTCGCAGAAAACCCTTAAAGGAAGCACATGTGTAGAGTATGTAGGAAAAACTGTCAACTCTTCGGGCTTGACAAGTTTAGCTTCGCCTGGTTTTAGTCCCAGAATTGCAGCGTCTATCAAGAGCGTATGGGTTGGGTTAAAATCTATTACTTGCTGTATGAAACTTTCTGGAACCGTCTCACATTCAATTAAAAGCGTGTTATCTGAAACTTTTTCCTTCAAATTTTGAACTATTTTTATGCCTACAAAATCGTCCATGCGAATTGGATTACCAATACCGGCGATAACAACCTTTTTAGCATCTGAAAGCCACGCTCCTAAATCTTTTCGAAAATCGGATTTTTCCTCTACCATTTAAAAGAATCTTCCACAGAAGATTTAGAGAATAAAGAGGTTTATTAAGTAGATTTCATTGGTGTTTTTAATTTTTCTAGGAGTTGAAATGGTTTTACTCTCAAGGTTTTAAGAGCAAGTTCTTCTGGAGGGAAGCCCATCGCTAAACCCAGTAACTGAGGATAATGTAGTACGGGTATGCCGAATTTTTCGTTGAATGCTTTCTCTATTCTAGGCTGGTTTAGATCAAACATCAGATGACAGAAAGGACAGACGGTAATTAACGCCTCAGCTTTTGCGGCTCTTATATGATCAAGTTTTTCCCTTGCCATTTCAAATGGGACGTCTTCGTTAACACCAATTATAGGGTTGCCACAACATCTTGTTTCATCCATGTAATCCACGCACTCAGCCCCAGTAAGCTTTATAAGGTTTTTAAGCATCGTCGGATTTTCTGGGTCATCCCCGTGTTCCACATATTTTGCTGGACGAACCAAATGGCATCCAGAATGCTGGGCGACACGTAAGTTATTTAGCGGCATCTTAACTGCATTTTTTATTTTTTCAAACCCTACATCTTCAGCTAGCACGTGGACGAGATGTTTAACTTCGGTTGTTCCTTTGAACTCCATGTCTATTTCTTTTAGATACCCGTTTATTTTCTCCCTTAATGCTTTGTCTTCTTTAAGCATTTTATTTGTCTCGTTTAGACTACAGAAACAGCCGTTGCAGAGGGCTAGAATTTTTAGATTTTGCTTCTCTGCTAAACAGAGGTTTCGCGCGGCTAATGTTAGCATTAAATCATGGTTTATTGAGTCCATGGGATATCCGCAGCAGTTAAATTCTGGCATTTCGACTACTTCTACTCCAAGTTTGGCAAGGACTTTTCTTGTAGAGATTTCATAACTTGAAAGCCGATAAGGGATAACACACCCCAAAAATAGCAAATATTTTGTTTCCGACATTTTCAGCTTTCCACCTTTTCAAAAGTTTTTACATCTTTAAGCAGGTCCAAAGAACCCGTAATTTCAAAGATTTTTTCAACATCTTTCAAATTGGGCTTTGGCAAAGGCGGAAGCCCAAGCTCTGCTCTCTTTTTATGTTGCATCTCTCTAATTTCGTACACATAACCTCCCTTTAACAAATTGGAAGCAAGTACCGTATAGACTAGAGGAACCACTTTGTTCTCTTTCACTGCCAAATTTCTTAAAACTCTAACAATACCAGCTATTTCAACACCTTGAGGGCAATGGTCAACGCAGGTGAAGCAATCGGAGCATAGCCATAAAGCCTTATCTGATAGAAGTCTATCTTTTAATCCAAACTGCACCATTCTCGCTATTCTTCTAGGTCTGTAAAATTCGCTGAACCTTGCAATTGGGCAGTCGGCGGTGCAAGTTCCACACTGGAAGCACAACATCACCTTTTCTGCACCGTGCTTTTCGCTCATTTCATACTTAAACTTTGGATCTATTTCTTCAGCTTTTATTACGCTTGGAATTTTTTCACGGGCCTCGGTCATAGGTTAATTCCCACATGTTCCTTTTGTTCTAAATGGAATTTTGATTTTGTTACAGGTAATTAAATAACGTTATGGTAAAATATGAAAGTTGAAAATGTTTAATTTGAACTCTTGGGTGTTATGTTTAAAAAATAAAAGGGGGCTAAACAATTTTTTGGATTATTTTATCTGGTTTTATTTTGTGGGATTCAAGTGCAAGTTCTTTTGGCTCAATACCTAAGGCTAATGCGAGAAGTTCCGCATAATGAAGCACTGGCATGTCGTATTCTTCTTTAAACTTTGCTCTTATCTGAAGTTGTCCCATATCTAGGGCTACGAAGCAGAAGGGACACAAAGTCGATATGCAGTCAGCTCCAGCTTTCTTTGTATTAACGATTTTTTCTTTGGCGATTTGGAGAGCAAGGTCGTCAGCGTATCCTCTTAAAAGTCCTCCGCAGCATTTTAGCTTGTTTCTATACCATATGCTTTTGCTACCTAAAGCCTCAATTAGATCATCAAATATGTGAGGACGTTCTGGGTCGTCAAATCTTAAGAGCTTACTTGGTCTAAGAAGATGGCAACCAGAAAAAGCTGCTACTTTCAAATTGCTTAAAGGTTTGGTTACTTGGCGTTTTAATTGCTCTAACCCTACATCTTTCATCAAAACTTGCAAGTAATGCCTTACCTCTTTTGAACCTTTGAATTCCTTTCCAACATTTGACAAGATTTCGTTTATTTTTTCTCTTAGTTTGCTGTTTTCCTTTAACATAGTGTTAGTCATTGCAAGAGATTCAAAACAGCCAGTACATAATGTAACGATGTTTAAGTCGGCTTCTTCGGCAAGGCAAACATTGTAGGCTGCAATTGCTAGGCTTGTTTCCAAATCTAAGGACTGCAGTGGTGGAGGGGCACAGCAAGTCATGTTATCTAAATCAACTAGCTCTATTCCCAGTTTTGACAGGGCTTTTCTGGCTGATAATTCGTAGTGTGGTTGGCGAGCTGGAATTGTGCATCCCAAAAATAATGCGTAACTTGTCATTGGGTTTCACCTTTCTTGATTTGAATCATGCGAAAATTCGTTGCTTGAAGTATCTTCTTCAGCGCATCTACATTTGCCGGCTTAATGGGTGGCAGGCCATATTCTTCTCTTTTCTTTTCTGCAAACTTGGAGACTGGGACTATGCGACCCTCGTTTGAGATTCCTTCAGCAAATGCTGTGTATATGTCGGGGATGCGGCCTTCTTGGATAGTTATGTTTCTTAAAGTGTAAATTACGTCCGCTATTTCGACTTCTTGTGGGCAGCGCTCTTGACAGTTGTAGCATGAACAGCAAAGCCAGATGGCTTCTCCAGTTAGTACTTCCTTTCTTTCTCCGAGAAGGGATAGTTTTATTATCTCTCTTGGATTGTATTTGTCGGTGACTTTGGTTACTGGGCAGCTACTGGCGCAAGTTCCGCTTTGATAACAGCGGACTATGGTTTCTCCGCCTAATCTATGTTTAATCTCTTCAGAAAACTTTAAGGGTGCAGTGTTTTCTTCATATGTCATGGCTGTTTTCCTCCTGTTATGCTGGAACGAGCTGTAATGAGCCTAGTTTTTCTATTCTTTCCGTCATCATTCTTGCTGCTTCTGCAAACTTGTCGCCTTCGATGTAAACCATGTTAAACATTTCCACGCGTTCTGGCTCGATTCCATACTCTTTTAACAACATTTTTGCCAGTTCAACTTTCTTTTGAGTTTTCTGGCTACCAACTTCGTAATGGCAACCGTCGGGTTTGCATCCGATAATCATAACTCCTCCTGCGCCAAACTTGAAAGCCTCAAAGATTTGCTGAATTTGCACCACGCCTGTACATGGAACTTTTAAAACTCTCACATTTGCTGGATATTGCATCATTGCCATTCCCGAGGAATCTATGGCTGCGATGCCACATTCTGAACAGCTTATGGCTAGAATCAGCGGTTTAGATGTTCCATTAACGGAAAGTAAGGCTTTCATTTGTGCTGATATTTGTGTTGGTCTTAGATGGCGAAGTTCTATGGCACCAACTGGGCACGTGCCTACACAGACGCCGCAACCTTCGCATAGAAGGTCTGATATTTGGGCAACAAAGTGTTCCTCGTCTTTTGGCACGAGGCTTATGGCGCCGTATGGGCATGTCACTGGGCAGAACTCACAGTCGCCGCAGTAATCCTCATTGACCACGGCGGTTTTCTGGTACTTGATTATTTTTCCTTTTGTCAGGAATTTGGCAGCTTTAACAGCTGCTGAGTGCGCGTGTAGAGATGTTGTAGGCGCGTCTTTGGGGAAGGTGGCTCCTCCGCAGAGGAATATTCCTCTCTTTTTTGTTTCGGTTAGTCTGAGTTTCGCGTTATATTCCTGGAAGAATCCGTCTTGGCTGAGTTCCAAATCTAAGATTTCAGCCAGTTCTTTTGTATCTTCAGCGGGCACCATTGCTGGGGCCAACACTACTAAATCGGCTTTTAATTCTAAAAGTCTTCCCAAGAGTTCGTCTTCAACATCAACGATTAAAATGTTTTCTTCTGGGTCGTGGGAAACTTCAGCTGGTCTACCTTTTACAAAGGTTATTCCCATTTCTCTGGCTTTTTCATAGTAATATTCGTGTTCTCTTCCTGTTGTTCTTATGTCTATGTAGCATATGGTTATTTCTGTGTCTGGATAGGCTTCCTTGATTAGAATTGCATGTTTAAGCGAAATCATGCAGCATATGCTTGAACAGTAGGGGTTCCAACGTCTATCCCTTGAACCCACACACTGCACAAACACTATTTTTTTCGCTGGCTTGCGGTCTGAAGGTCTAATAATCTTCCCATTTGTTGGGCCAAAACCGTCAATCATTCTCGCCAGTTCAAGATGGGTTATTACGTCTGGGTATTCGCCGTAATGGTATTCTTTTATGACGCTGGGGTCGTATTCTTTAAAGCCTGTGGCAACTATTATACTTCCCACGTTGAGGGTTATTTCCTCAGCCTTTTGGTTTAATTCGATGGCATTAGTTGGGCAGACTTCGACACATTTGGCGCATTCACTGAATTTACAAGCTTCCGGGTCTATGGCGTAAACTGGCGGATAGACAAGTGGCGTGTTTATGTATATGGCTTTTCGGTTTTTGAGTTTCGCGTTATATTCGTCTGGAACTTCCACTGGGCAGACAGTAGTGCATAAATCACATCCAACACACTTATTTTCATTAACATATCTGGGCTTTTTCTCTATTGTAACCTTATAATTTCCTGGAACTCCTTCAACCTTGACAACTTTGGAGTTTGTTAGTATGTCCACGTTTGGAATTTCAGAGAACCCCGAACGGTAAACACATTTTCGCGAAGTGTTAGCAACTGTTTTAAGGTCTGAGGTTGGGGTTTGTATGCATATGGCACAGTCGTCTGTTGGGAAGAATCGAACTGTACGGACAGCCAAGCCGCCAAGGAAAGGCTCCTTCTCTACCAGGTGAACTTCAAAACCCATGTCAGCCAAGTCTTCAGCTGTCTGCATGCCAGCAATTCCGCCACCTATTACAAGGACAGATTTTAAGGCTGGAAATTCCAGCTTCTCTATAGGCTCAAGAAGCTTTGCGCGTTCTATGGCGGCTAAAATCATGGCTTTTGCCTTTTCAGTAGCCTCTTTAGGCGTGTCTCGGTGGGGCCATGCGCAATGGTTTTTAAAGTCTACAACTTCCAATAGGCTAGCGTTAAGTCCAGCTTTTTCCACAGCTTTGGCTATGGCTATCTCGCTTATTTTCGGAACGCTTTCTGCAACAACAACCCTGTTCACTTTTCCAGCTTGAATAGAATCAATGATTGCCTGCAATCCATTGCCTCGCCAGAATTCGCTGCCTCTAGCCACGTAGGTTACGCCTGAAACATTTTTCACGAAGTCAATTATGGCGTCGAAATCTAGGATTTCAGAGAGTTGCTTTCCGCAATCGGATAAGAATACTCCAACTTTAACTTCGCTCATTTTTATCTCTCACCTTCTCAATGTTTTTAACAGCCTCTTCTGGCTGTCGTAGATTTCCACTTCTAAGGGCATTTCTCCCACAGCAAAGTGCGTGGCACAAGCAAGGCATGGGTCATATGCTCTGAAAGCCATCTCCACCCTGTTTAATATTCCATCAGTAACCTTGCCGTTGCGTATTAGGCCTTTTGCTGCGTTTTTTATTGACATGCATATTCCCGGCACGTTGTGGGTTGTAGCCACTATCAGGTTAACCTTCTTAGCTAGTGCATTTTCGTCGAGTTGGTAGTGGTGTATTAAGGTGCCTCTTGCAGCTTCAACAATGCCAACACCTTCTCCGGGTTTTCCAGGCTTGTTTCTAATGTCTTTGCTAGTTATCTCAGGGTCGGTTATTAGTTCCAAAGCCCGTTCAGCAGCATACAAAAGCTCAATAAGCCTAGCCCAGTGGTAAGCAAGCGTATTGTGAACAGGTTTTCCGCCGAGAGTATTATACATACGTTCGTATTCTGCTTGGGCTAATGGTGTTGCCATACCCTCAGCAGCATTTAACCTTCCAAGAGGCCCAACACGGTAGACCCCATTTTCTACGCCGTCCACGAGGCCTTTCCATCCAACTTTCTTTAGGTATGGCAATTTAACGTAGGTCCAAGGTTCTACATGCTCTTCGATGATGTCTAAGTATTCTTTCGGAGAGAACTTGACGAACTCGTTTCCTTCAGGGTCTACTACGCGAACGTCGCCGTCATAAAAGTTGACTTTGTTGTTTTTGTCCACTGTTCCCATGTAGTAGGTTTTAAGAGTGTAAGCATCGCTTTTTATGAGGTTCACGTAATCTGTGTTTTTAAGCACTATATCATCGAAAAGCTTAAGGGAAAACTTGGCAAATTCAACGCAGCTTCTTACCATCTTCTCAATTTCCTGTCTCTCTTCTTCGTTTAGACCCTTTGCAATTCCGCCGGGTATACAGGCGCTTACTGGATGTGTTGCCTTGCCGCCTAAGATTTCCGTTATCTTCTGTCCATAAGCTCTATGTTTTATGACTTCCTTGCCAATTTCGAGGCCAGCCTTTTCGATGACTCCTAAAATATTTCTTTTGGCTGGAGGAGCATCGGGACCTACAACAAAGTCTGGTCCGCCCAAATAGTAAAAGTGCAGTGTGTGGTCGTAGAGGTAGTAGCCACAATACATGAGTTCACGAAGTTTTTTGGCTGTTTCTGTTGGTTCTACGTTAAAAGCTGCATCTAAGGCTTTAGCGCCTGCCATGTGATGGGCTACGGGGCAAACTCCGCAGATTCTGGTTGTTATTATTGGCAGGTCTTCAGCTCTTCTTCCTTCACAGAATTTTTCGAAGCCGCGGAGTTCTGGAACTTGGAAGTAGGCTTCTTCAACATTTCCTTCATCATTAAGAAATATCGTTATTTTTCCGTGACCTTCAAGCCTTGTTATCGGGTTTATAACTATCTCTTTCATTTCATCACCCTCCTTCGCAGAATCGAGTTGGCAAGGGAGTACTTGTAGAAGGTACCTACGGGGTCAACTATTTGTTCGATAACTTTTGGTTCTGTGGCTATGGATGCAAAAGCGCTCATCATTGCCGCGCCTTGATCTGTTACTCTTGGGGCTGGTCCGCCGCATCCTGTGCACGGTATATTTGCTTTTAGGCATTGGGCGCTGCATCCGCCTCTTGTGGCAGGGCCCATGCAGATGACGCCTTGGTCTAGGAAGCATGTTTTGAGGTCGTCTTCTATTTCGTAAATTCTTTTTATCTGGGTGATTTTTCTGTCCTTCTTTTCTCTTGGGCACTCGTCGCATACTGATTTGTTTAGTAGGAAGCTGGAGCCTTTTGGAGGCAGTTTACCGCTGAAGATGGCTTCTACGGCATCAATTATTCTTGGAACTGGGGGTGGACAGCCAGAAATGAAGTAGTCAACATCCACTGTTTGGGCTAAAGTTTTAACCGTGTCGTAGAATTCTGGAAGTTCAAGCTCTCCTTCTTTCACTTCAACGCGAGTTTGAGGTGTTACAGCTTGCGGGGTTTTTGTTGAGGGCGTCTCAAAATATGCTCTTTCAAAGATTTTATCTTTATTCCATAGGTTTCCGAGACCTACTACGCAGCCGTCGCACGCGCAGGAGCCGAAAGCTACGAGGACTTTTGATTTTTGTCTTAGGAGTTTTGCCATGTGTTCTTGTTCTGAATTTCTTATGGCGCCGTTGAAGAAGCACACGTCTATACTTTTGTCTGGCATATTTTCAACATCTTTGTACTTTATATCCAGAGCTACAGGCCAGAAGACAAGGTCTGCTTTTGCTACTACGTCTAGGATTTTCTCGTTTATGTCTAGAACGGCGATTTCACAGCCACCACAACTGGCAGCCCAGTAGAACGCGAATTTTAACTTCTCCATTTCACCACCAATTAATAGTTTAATGAAGCTAGATTATTGCGGTTTCTATAATTTAAATTTAGTTGTTGGTAAATAGAAAATTGATTATAAACTTGTTATGTTAGGTTATGTGAAAATTAACAAAATCGGCGTGTATGAGATTGCAATTTACAGTTTTCGTGTTTTGTTGTTTAGTTTTAGAGTATTCTAGCTTTTAGCTTGTGCCTAAAATATTTTTCTAAGGCCTCTTTTAAAGAATGAATTTAGGTT
>CBETPM010000002.1:0-18336 GCA_965538135.1 Candidatus Bathyarchaeota archaeon | reverse complement strand
CAAAAGAAATTTTGAAGTAGCCAACTTAATGTTTCTCTGTTAATCTTGAGTGCCTCTCTTCTATAAGAGAAGAGTTATATAGTTTAAAGGAAACTTTCTACGGAAAGCAGATATGATTCTTTGAGGAGAGATATGTTTGAAGAAACTCTTAGCTGTTATGATTTTATGTGCTTTTTTGGCAATGTTGGCGTTTTCAAAAACTGCATTGGCTAACGTTTCCTTGGACATTGTAGCAAAGTATAGTCCTAACGTGCCTGTTGTTGATGGTTTCCTTGGAAGTTTGGAATGGAATGACACGAAGAAGTATAACATTACCTTGGTTGGAGACACTAATATTACTGCTTGGTTGTATGCTAAACATAACAGAAGCCACATATTTTTTGGTATTCTTGTCTGGTCGCCATACACACACAGCACAGATGAGTTTGCAATAGCCTTTGACGAGGGAGACGACGGAGGCAGCGGAAGCGGAACTCGCGACTATGCTCTTACACCACTACAAGAAGATTTGAAAGCCTGTTACAGCTCCGGGGAGCTCAGGGACGGTTATTATAACGTTTCGCAATGGTATGCAAAGGATGACGAAATAGACTTTAATGCTAATTGTACTCATGAAATTGATCATGGTACTTCACCTGACGAAATAGAAAATTGGGAAGGGCTGCCATGGGTTGATGATCATTGGGAATGTGAGTTTGCCATTCCATTTGTCGGGAATGATGCTGGAGTAAGTGACGTCAGCGACCTTTCATGTAATGTTACTGATGTTATAGGCATTAAAATCCAATATTTCCATACAGGACCAAGCAACTATTACTATCCAGAAGGCAACCTATATGAAGTCAACACATATGCGAATCTTGGTTTTACACCACCAACCATCGAAAGCTGCAATACTACAGGAGAGAAAAAGGATAGTTTTGAACTGCACGAAGCAGTTTATGTGAATGGAACGGGATTTCTGTTGTCCCACTCTTATGATTTTTACATAGTGGAAGATGTTGAAAACTGGGTTGATGGACAAGCTATCCCCCCAGAGTGGCAGGCACGGTTTCCTTGATAAGCTCTGATGAAGACGGCAATATCTTGCCTGTTGTTGTTTGGAGCGACCCTTCCACAGTAGGCTTGTTTGACATGATAGTGGATGTGAATGGCAATGGGCTTTACGATGAAGGAATAGATGCGCTGGACGACAACGATGTTGAAGTAACCGCAGGCTTCGTGGTCCCAGAATTCTCTTCATTTATTCTTCTTCTATTGCTATTCAGCATTGCAACGGTCACTTCAGTTTTCTCTCGAAGAAAACACGCAAACTAAATCCCCTTTTCTTATTTTCTAAATAAGGGCTGGCGTGTTGGCTGTAACCCGCCTTCTGTTTTGATGTAGCATTCGACTAATCGGGCTACCCACGCCTCTGGGTAGACTCCTCACAGGCGTCTATTCGCCCTTTCCACTTGCAGGACGGCCGTTTCACCGCTTCACACCCAGCATTCTCAACAACTTATCATGCATCATAGGCATCTTGCCAGGTGGACGTTTCGTTTCTGCTCCGTTGCCAAGGCTCTCGCCCTACGCCCTTGCGGGCGTTGCAATTCTACGTGTGGGCGGAGTTTCCTCAAGCCTCATGGGAAGGAGGCTCGAAAGCTACACGCCAACTCGCCAGCCCTTAAGATGTGATGCGTAAAGGTTTGAGATAAGAATTTTGGAAGCCTTATCTTATTCTCTATCGTTTTATATTTTGAAGGATGAGCGAATATGGATAAGCGTGTGATTTTGGTTACTGGCACTCCGTGTGTGGGGAAAACTTCCGTAGCTCGTTCTCTCGCATTTAAGATTGACGCTTTATATATGAATCTAACCGAATTGGCTGTCCGCGAAAATTTTGTACTGGGTAGGGATGAAAAGCGTGGTTCATTGATTGTTGATGAAGCGCGTATGAAGCGCAAGCTAGATGAAATTATAAAAAACTGTGATAAGAGCGCTGTGGTTGTTGATTGCCATTATGCTGCCAGCGTGGTTTCTCCAAAACTTGTCACACACATTTTTGTTTTGAGAAGGGATCCTGTTGAGTTGAGGAGACTTATGGAGCAACGTGGCTTTTCCAACCAAAAATTGTGGGAGAACTTGGCTTCTGAGATTTTAGATGTTTGCCTTGTTGAGGCTTTGGGGCTTCATAGTGAAGAGAAGGTTTGCGAGTTAGATGTTACGGGTAGAAGTGTTGAATGGGTTGTTAAAGAAATTTTAGATGTTATGGAAGGCCGTAAAAAGTGTGCGGTAGGCGTTGTGGATTGGTTGGGAAAATTGGAAAGAGAGCATCTTTTAGACGAGTATTTGAAAATTTAGTTTTCGCTTATCTTAAGCCTAGAAGGATTTGGCGTCTTGTTAAGAGCATAATTTTTCTTCTGTTGGCGTAAGCCTTTGCATGGTCGCTGAATTTTCTGCCAACAAGTATGGGGTTGGTCAAGCCCACATCCTCTGAAGCCTTGTCAAGATTTATTGTAACATTAACGCCTATGGTTCTGTTCCAATCTTTAACCCAAACTCCTTGAGCCACGCGTCCCTTTTGAACTATCAAATCGAATTTTCGTGTGATTCCGCTGAAGCCTTCTAGAACCGCCGTTTCTTGACGCACCTTGTAGCCCATTTTTTTGAAATATTTCATAACCAATACTAACAAGTCAGATTTTGGCTTTTGTTCTTTTTTGTCGCTTTGACTCATCGAAGTTCCTCTGGTGTTAAACGTTATTTACTCGAACATGGAAAAGATTTTCGGAACGGTGTAAAGTTTATGGCGTCCTTCCTAATAGTTGTTTGCAGCCGATGCGGCGGTTTTCTTTTGGCTAAAGCTGAACAGAAAACGAGAACTTGTCCCTATTGCGGGTCTAAAGTGGTGTTGAAAAAGGCTAAAAAAGTGGCTTCAGCAACAAACGCTTATGAAGCTTCAGAGATGCTCCGAAACCTAAAAAGAGATGCTCTTCAAAAGCGGAAGTTTTAGGTGTTCATCATTATTTTCAGGATTGCCATCAACCCTATTCCCAGAACTATCGTTACTAGCTGAATAACAGAATCGCGGGCGTGAAACCTTTTATGAAGTTCAAGATTATACCCATGAAGGCTATCAAACTTACAGCGGTTACTGAAGCCAAAATTGCAGCTAAATCGTTCATCATGTTCTTGTTCATTATTCTTTTCTTATTAGACTATTGGTTTATCGCTTTATCTCTTCAATCATCTGGCATGCTTTGCAAAGTTTTTCTCTTGTTGGCTCCCCACAGACTTCACACTGCGTCAGTTCTTCTTTTTTAATTGTTTCTTCTATAGCTGGGCGAATCTTCTCAAAAGATTTAAAAATGGTGAATTTTATTCCCGGATGTTTTTCTTCCATTCTGTTTAGCATTAAGCGGATGTCGTTTCTTAGAGCTTCTGAAGCGTAGGGGCAAGGCATGGTTTGAAACTTTATCTTTTTGATGTAAGCGTACAATGCAGTTTCCTTTTCTGGAATTTCGCAGAAGGGCTTCACTCTTGGCACAAGTTTTGGATGAACTTCATCTGTTACTGGTTTTTCTCTTGCTATGCGTAAGACGTCTCCGTGGAAAATGTTAAGTAGAATTGTTTGGGTTTCATCATCCAACGTGTGGGCGGTGGCAAGCTTGTCTGCTCCAACTTTTCTTGCAAGAAGGTTTAATGCTTTCCTTCGCATTACCCCGCAATAAGCGCAAGGTGTAAGCTCGGTTTTATCCCTCTGTTTTAAGCGTTCTACAATTTCGTCAAGTGTGAAGCCGTAAAGCACTTTAAAAGAAATTACGTGATGATCTACGCCTAGATCTTGACAGTTTTCCTTTGCAATTTTTAGGGCTTCGTCACGATAGCCTTTGATTCCTTCGTCCACCGTGACGGCGGATAACAAAGCTTTGGGATAATCTTTTTCTATTTTTGCTAGAATGTGAAGCAAGCTAACGCTGTCTTTTCCACCAGAGACTGCAACGGCTATTCTATCGTTGAACTCAAGCATTTTATATTTGGCTATGGTGGCTCTAACCTTTGTCTCAATGGACTCTGAGAAGCATCTAGGGCAAAGCTTCTCTCCGGAATAGGGTCTGAAGTAAAAGGCTTCTCTGCATTTACACAAAGTGCACATGACAGCCTTTTTACTCATTGCTTGCCTCCACAGCGCTAAACTTCCTACGGGTTATTAAAATAAACCCTACTACAATAGTCTTTTCAAGAAGGCAGAGTAGATGGCTTCAAAGCCTGAAAGGCATTTAGAGTTTCGAGAAATAGTTTACGATTCTAGACGGTGGAATCTACTTAAGGATTTTAGGCAAAAAGCCATACGCATAATGGAGGCTTTAGGAACCTTTCATTTAGAATCCATTGTTCACGGCAGTATTGCAAGAGGAGACGTAAACGAGAAAAGCGACGTAGACGTGTTCATACCATCCCAACCGTCGTCTTTCCTTGTGGAAACCGCCCTTGAAAAGTCTGGCATTTCCATTAATAGGCGAGTGGTAGTGCAGGCCACGCCTGCTTACGCCATGAAAGCTTACATCGAAATAGACGAAAATACAAGCGTTTCTTTTCCTTTGATGAAGATGCGGAGAGTTGAGAGGGAATTTTACCGGTTCGGCGGTGAAGCTACGCTTGAAGATTTAAAGAATAATCGTCGTGTATGTGGGGTGGACAAACGGCTAATATTGATTGAGCCTACCGATAAGGGACACAGAGAAAGCTCCATTGTTGGCAGGGAAGAATATGTTGCAAAGCTTCTTGGAATATCCACGGAAACCGTTTTAGATCGTGTCCATGCTCTTCTCAGGAGGGACGATGTAGGTAGAACTGGAGTTTTCATTGAAAGAGAACTTTTAAATGGTGAAACTTTCGAGATGGTTTTGAAAAGACTTGCAGACCAGAATCCAGCTGTTCGGAGAAGGTTGAAAAATGTTTAGCCTTTTTTTCTGCGGGATATTAGATTGGGAAACGCAGCAAAGCAGCTATACCCCCTAAAGCGATGAGTTTGGCTCCAGCTTCATGTTCTGTGCTTACAACCGTTATTTCTCCGCCCTTCTCTTCTACATTATGCATTAACGCTTCAAGCATTCTTCTTTTCTCATCTGAAGTTTCTCGAATTGTAGTGTCTGCTAAAACAAGCTTTTCCACGGCGCCTAATTGCACCGCCTTTTCCACTTCTTCTAAGCCGTAGGTAACGGTTTTTTCGCTTTTACCCAGTCTTTTCAGTATCTCTTCAACCAGTTCAGTTTCTTTTGCTATTCGTTGTTGCTTCATGGTTTTTAATAAAATTCCAGAACGTAATGCCTCATAAATTCCAGCTACTCCACCATTGTTGACGCTTTTCACGTCTACGACAGACTCTGCTATTTCTTTAGCTTCGTTCTGTAAAAATTTCGCAAAGTGATTTTTAACGAATCCTACGCCTATTACGGCTATAGGACTATGGGTTTCCATCCAGACTTGCCGCAAACTGTTCAATGCGCGTTTGAAAAATTCTTTTGTGGCCGTTTCTCTTTTTTCTGCTTCAAGTTTTCCGGGAAGTTTTACATTTTCTTCGGCTTTGACTTCTATGCCGTATTGGGCTGTAGTTGCTATGGCGTAACCTTCATCATCTATGGAAACTATTATTACAGGTTTTTCCGATGTTTTGCTTGCCCTTTTAAGTCTTTCCAGCTGATGCCTAGCCCATTCTTTTTTCACTATTGTTATTGGAGTGTTTAAAGCGATGTTAATTGTGTGGTGTGCGCCTGTGGGAACGATGTCTGGTGCTTGGCAGATGGTTCCGTGAACCCTTAATCTGCCTAAAAGCTTGTCCCACGTGATGTTTTCAACTTTTACTCCGAGGAAAACTGAAATACGTTCTCCCCGTTTTGGTCTGGCATATCCGCCTTCATCCTGTTTTATTTCACGAGAAGTATAAGCGTAAACTTCATCATTTTTGTAAATTATGTTGTATAAGTGCCACAAATCATCAAAGGTTTCAGGAATAACTTTTACAAAACCTTTCTTAAGATTTTTTTCCAGCAATTTCAAAATGTTTAACCTCTCTTATATCAGTGATTAACCTCTTAAAAAATGTTAAAAGTTGCTCTTATCCACTATTCTTATTGAAGGGGCTTAAGCCATGAAAACAATGTTTTGGCTTTTAGATGTGAATTACGAAGTTAAAAATCACATGCCGGAAATTTGGCTTTGGGGAATTGGCGATTCTGGAAAAAGAGTGCTTGTTATTGACCGAAATTTTCTCTGCTACTTTTATGTTGTAATTGAGGAAAATGCAGACCCATCCGCTGTGGCTAAGGAAATTGAAAAAACCAGGCAACCGTACATTGTGAAGCTTGAGATTGTTGAACGAAAATTTTTTGGAAAACCAGTTAAAGCCGTAAAAGTTTACGTTAAAGACCCGGGACTAGTTTCCAAATATGCACGGGTTTTTCGAAAGCTCGAAGGAGTAAAAGAGTGCCTCGAAGATGATATTCGATATTCCATGCGCTACCTAATCGATAACAATGTTGTTCCGTGCGGATGGCATGAAGTAGAGGTAAAGGAAGAACCCAACACTTTAGGCGTTAAGGTTGACAAAGTTTATGCAGCACAATCCCCACCACAGCACATAGGAAAAACCGAAGTCCCACAGCTTAGAATCTTGGGCTTCTCAACAATATGTTACAGCCGTGAGGGTTCGCCAAAACCAGACAGAAACCAAGTAATAATAATTTCAACCGCCACAAACAGCGGAGAAGAAAAACAGTTTGTAGCTGAAGAAAACAAGAATGATAAGCCAATTTTAGAAGCGTTTATGCGTTATGTGCAAGAATTTGACCCAGACATAATTGTGGGATACGGCGTCAACATTCAAGATTGGCAATATCTTAAGGAAAGATGCCGAAAACTCGGTTTAAAATTGGTTGTAGATAGGGCTGGAACAGAGCCCCACACAAGCGTTTATGGACATATGTCCATAACTGGAAGAGCCAACATTGACATTTTCGACTTTGCAGATGAATTTCCAGATGTTAAAGTTAAAACTTTGGAGAATCTTGCAGACTATTTGGGCGTGATGAAGCTGGAAAATCGCACTTTAATTGAAGATGTAGACTTTGCAGACTACTGGGACGACAGAGACAAGCGTGAAATTCTCAAAAAATTTTCCATGGAAAACACCCGATGCATCATGGAAATAATCCACTCTATATTAGACTTTGCCATACAACTTTCAAGCTTGGTGGGTTTGCCCCTAGACCATGTGGGAACAGCCGCTGTCGGCTTTAGAGTTGAATGGTTCCTGATAAAGCATGCTCAAAAAATAGGCGAACTTGTTCCTAAAAGAATTGAACAGCCCTACCGACCATACGTGGGCGCCATTGTTCTCAGCCCAAAAGCTGGACTTCATGAAAACATTGCTGTCTTAGACTTTAAGAGCATGTACCCAAATATAATGATAGCCTACAACCTTTCACCAGACACCTATATATCTCCAAGGGAAACGGCTCCACCAAGTGGGGTTTACGAAGCCCCAGAAGTTAAACATAAATTCAGGAAAGAGCCAGCAGGCTTCTACAAGGAAGTGTTATCTCATCTGATAAAAGTGCGTGACGAAATCCGCGCTAAAATGAAGAAGCTTCATCCTGAAAGCGTCGAATATAGAGTTTTAGACGCTCGCCAAAAAGCTGTAAAGGTAATAACCAACGCTTCTTATGGATATGCCGGGTGGGTTGGCGCCAGATGGTATATTAAGCCCGTGGCGGAAGCCGCCACAGCTTGGGGAAGATACACCATACGCAATGCGATTAATATGGCGGAGAATGCTGGTTTGGAGGTTGTTTATGGAGATACTGACAGCATTTTCCTAAAATATGAGCGTGAAAAAATCGAAAAGCTCTCAAGAGAAATTGGGGCGAGGCTTGGTTTAGAAATTAAGCCCGACAAGGTTTATGTGCGCATTTTCTTTACAGAAGCGAAAAAACGGTATGCTGGTCTCTTGCCTGATGGTAGACTTGACATTGTAGGTTTAGAAGTTATCAGGGGTGATTGGGCTAACATAGCTAAAAAAGTGCAGGAAAAGGTTTTGGAAATAATACTTAAAGAACAGTCTCCACAAAAAGCTGCTAAGTATGTACAACAAACCATTTACGAACTGAAACAGAAACGCATTCCATACCGAGACCTTATAATATGGAAGACTTTGACAAAACATCCGGAAGAATATGCGGTTAGGGCTTCTCATGTCGAGGCTGCAAAAATGCTCATGGAAAAAGGCTGGAAACTCGCGGTTGGCGATAAAGTAGGTTTTGTGGTGGTTGTTGGCACAGGACGCCTTTATGAGAGGGTAAAACCTTACATGTTCGCATCTTACGATGAAATTGACGTAGAATATTACGTGTCAAAACAGATAGTTCCAGCCGCAGCTAGAATTCTCCAAAGTTTCAACATAACCGAAGCACAGTTAACGGCTTCAAGAGTTGGGGAAAAAGGAACTAAGCTAACAGACTTTTTCTAAGCTTTTTATCCTTGTTTTATATCTGAGAATGTTAGTAGTTGAACGTTTAGGGCGGGTTTTAGGCTTTCAGATAAGCGTGAAGCTATGATGTTTTTTATGCCTTTCTCGCTGGCTATGTCCACGATTCTCTGGGTTATTATGCCATCAAAAATTATGGTGTCAACCTCCTTTGTTTGTTGAAGCTTTTCAGCTAGCCGGCTTACTGGCAGCCTTTCTATTCGTTCCATTTTTTCGTTGAGTAGAACAGCCTCTAAGGTGCCTTCCAACTCTTTTATTATTGGGATGAATTCTTTAGGGACTTCCACTTTTTTCTTTTCCCTTTTTGGTTTAAACACGTCTTCTATGGAAACTTTGGCTTCGAGTGCTTCAAAAATTTCTTTGCAGTTAAGTTCTTCAACTTCTTTTCCTCTGGGTGCTCTGGCGACATACTTTAGGTTTGCAACTTGCAACAGTTCTTTTAGAATTAGGTCTCCGCCTCTGTCGCCGTCGAGGAAGGCTGTGGCTTCCTTTTCTTTTGTCAGCTTTATGATGGTTTCTGGAACTTTTGCTCCTTCCAAGGCTATTACATTTAGCATGCCACATCGCATTAGATTTATGACGTCTGCTCTTCCCTCAACTATGATAATTTCTTTTGCGGTATCTACTTCTGGTCCGGCGGATAGCTCTTCGGGTCCGTATTTTTCTACTTTTGCTACTTTGAGGGTTTCTGCTAGTTCTTTGAAGACTTCGTCGACGGATGGCATTGCCTCTATTGTCCATTTGTGGAGGATTTCTTTGGCTCTGTCTATGATTACTTTTCTGCGGGCTTCTCTTACGTCTTCGATTTTGTCGAGGGTTACTTTGGCTGCGCATGGTCCTACGCGGTTTATGCTTTCTATGCTTGCGGCTATTAGGGCTGTGGAGACTCTGTCTAGGCTTGTGGGTATGGTTATTGTGCCTGTTGTTTTATCCTGTTTTGAGTGGAGTTCTATTTCTATTCTTCCGATTCTTCCGGTTTTTTGCAGTTCCCGTAGGTCTAGTTCTGGTCCGAAAAGTCCTTCTGTTTGTCCAAAAACTGCTCCTATAACGTCTGGTTTTTCAACTACTCCTTCTATTTCGAATTTTGCGTGTATAACATACTTTATGGTATACGCTTGTGATGAACCCGTAAGCGTGCACCTCCAAGTTAGGTTTGTGAGGGTTACTCTTTAATCGCGTGATGAGAGTGAGTTTGCTCTCGAATCACGAGATTAGTTCTGCTCTTTATTAATTTTATGAATTGTTAATCTTGCTCTTTAAGGTTTCCATGTATGTTGCTAATCCTTCGACATCCTTTACTTCTTTTCCAATAATGGCTAGGAGGTTTTTCCAGAATGTCAGGTTGAGCTTTATGCCTGTGGCTTCCAGGTATTCTTTTAGGTTTTTTGTTAGTTCTTTTCCTCTTCTGTCAAAATCCAAAAGTAAAATGATCTCTCGCTTTTTTGTGTTTTCCACTTCAGAAATGACGTCTAAGAAGCTTTTTCCGCCTGTTTTTGCGGATATTATTTTTCCTTTTATGCCTAAATTTCTTAGGGCTTGGACGTCCTTTTTTCCTTCCACTATTATTGGTGTTCCCTTTGCCGATTCTTCTGTTAGAATTTCTAGGATTTTCAGTATTTTTTCTTCTTTGTTTTTTAGGTGGGTTGACAATAGCTTTTACCTTGTTGCTTGCGCTTTTTTCACTGTTTCTAGGCATTCTTTTGCTTCTGTGTCTTTTTCGAAATATTCTCTTATGGGCTGGATTATTTTTGAAAGTTCTTCTGCTGTGGCGTTTTTAAGGTCTTGGGGGTGAAGTTCGCCGTTTCTGTAGGCTTTTTCAAGTTGTTGGTGGTTTTCAAATTCTATTGTGCCGCCGTATTTTGCTGGGCGTTCTATTTTGAAGGTTTTGTTTTCATGGAAAATAACATGTTTTACTATTTCCAGCACGGGATTCATTTCCGTTTGCTTTTCTGGGCACCATGCTTTGTGTAGTTTCTGTTTTATCTGTTCTTTTGTGTCGTGGATGAATATGGCTGTCCACGGTTTGGATTTGCTCATTTTGCTGGCGATTACCTGCTCTAGTTTGTCTTTGGTTTTTAGCTGGACTGGCTCGGCTATTCCCATTAAAAGGTGATGGTGAACGGCTACGGGGTTTTTCCATCCCCTTTTTGGGAAGATTTCTCGCGCCCGAACATGGGCTTTTCTTTGGTCCATGCCGCCGTGGGGTATGTCTGCGCCTATTGTTTTTATGTCTACTGCTTGCATGGGTGGGTAGAAGTATTGGGATAGGTCGAGTTTTTCGTTTTCGCTTCTTCCCATGATTGTCATGCACCGCAGTGTTCGGCTTAGCGTCATATGTTTTGAGAAGCGCATTACGTTTCTCCAGTATTCGTCGTTATTCTGATATAGTTCTGATCCTAGAACTATTTTTGCTCTTGGGCAGAAGAATTTGAAGGCTTTTTCGTAGTATTTTGCCGCTGTTAGGATTTTGTCCCAGTTTCCGTCGAATTTGTTGTTTATGAAGCTGTGCCAGTCTGCAAGAAAGACTTGACATTTCACTCCAGCTTCTAGAAGGTCGTTTATTTTGAATCCTGATACAATTAGGTTTCCTAGGTGTAGTAAGCCTGAAATTTCAAAGCCTATGTAGTGTCCGGGGTGTTCGTTGGTTTGTAAAAGTTCTTTTAATTCGCTTTCCACTAGGATTTCTTCTGTTGGTGGTTTTTTGATTAGGTCAATTTTTGTTTCTATATCCAAGCGCTTTATCCTGCCTTTTACTATCAGCCTTTATGCTCTATGGTAAAGAGAAACTTAAAAGTTGTTTCGCGGGCGGTTGTATCCCACGATACCTATCCCTTAACTTCATTGTGGAGCCGTGCGCTCCCCTAGGTTAAGCTCTCTCCGGCGTGGGATATTCTTCGCCCGCGCCCACCGTGTCCCATGCTTGGGTAAACTCGCCTTCATCAGCTTTTGGCTTCTGTGGAGTCCGTCGGCATGTTTTTCGGTGGGATTAGGGGGGCTCTGTAAAATGGTCATTGCCGAATAATAGTTTTAACATTGGATAAGTTAAACGTTGCTGTTTCGTCTGTTTTGTCTAGGTGGCAATTTGGTTGGTGTGCAGTTGGCATTTTCGATACCCCCTCCCCTCTAGTTTTTCTGGCATAAGTGGTTCTAGGTCTATTTCGAAGGCTGCCGTGGGGTTTTCTAGTTCAAAGTTGTTTAGAACTTCTGGGTGAACTTCGCCTATGACTCCTAGTTTTTTGCCTTTTATGTGTATGGATGCTGTTCTTCCCTCTAAAAAGCTGGGATGCTTCTCCTCTTTAAACTGCCACTTTTTCAATCCCATGTTGGCGAGCAATGCTTCAGCGTAAGCCTTTATTTCTGTGAAGTTGGCGGTTGAATGAGAGGAAACTGCGGCTATATGAAGTCTTCTTTCACACATGCTTTCTATTTTAGTGTTTATTTCTGCAACGTCTGAAACTTCGAAAAGTCTTTGGGGAAAACTTTCATGTTTGTTGTCCGCCAAGTTCTTCATTAACCCTGGCATCAGCATTTTACGCATTATGGAATATTCTGCAGAAGCCGGATTCGCCAGTTTTATGGCCTTTTTTTCCTTCATTCTCATGTATTTGTAGTGGAGCCGTTCATTGGTTAAAGTGAAATTCATAACCTCCAAGAAGCCCAAGCCCGTCATGATTTGTCTGACGGTGCTTGCAAGTTTCTGAGCTGGGTGTTGTTCGCCCACGGTTATGGCAACCGGAATTGTAGGTTTAAGCCTGTAATAGCCGTAGCCTATGGCAACCTCTTCCACCAAATCCACTTCGTGCAAAACATCAATTCTATAAGGTGGAATAGCTGCTTCTAAAACTCCTTTTTCCTTTTTCTCTGCGCCTAATCTACACTTCAGCAGGCATTTTATGGTTTCTTTCTCTGAGAGTTTCAAACCCAAAAGCTTGTTAGCATAGGCGACCCGTAAGCACATTTTTTCCGGCTCTAGATCAGGCGATATTATGGTGCGGTCTTCATATTTCACGTTAACCTTTTCCATCGTGCCTCCCATGTCCACCAAAGCCGTAACAAGTATGTTCAAGCTTTTTTCCACTGCTTTATAGCTGGTGCCAGTAACATCTAAAAACAGATTCTTTGTTGACGAATCAACCCTTGTTAATTCGCCGTTTATTATCGGCGGCATCGAAAGCACTTCGTCGTTCCTATCAATTAAAAGTGGGTAACGCGGAGACCAGTCTATAATATGCCTATAGACTATGCCTTTTTCGTGTTTTTCCAAAATTTCCTTTAAGCTCATTTCTTCACTATGGCCCAAAGGAACAAACCTTACACTTTCGGGCTCTACAGCGGTATAAGTGAAAGGCGGCTTAACCACGTCTAGATTGTGAATTCCGATGGAAACCTTTTTTCTGTCTCTGCCAAGCCCCCAGTGAAGGTCTTCCTGCATCTCCATTAATTCAACTACGGCATCATCGTTGAGGCTGATGTTGCGAACAACCGCAGCAAGCATGAAAGGGCGGACGTCTCTAACCGCTTTATCTACTACAAGAGAGGTTTTCGCTCTTTCGGCTTCGTATTCTGGCAGTCCCACTTCTGTTTCCAGAAAGCCTTTAAGCGCTCTTGCAACGCCAGCATAGCTGCAGAAGTCTATGCGGTTGGGATTGTACTCCACTTTCACGTAGTCTTCGCCGGCCTCTTCTATGTCAAAGCCTATCCATGGAAGCCACTTTGTTAAATCTTCAACCGAAACTTTCCTTTGCATAAAACTGGAAAACCTTTCCACGTTAAGCGTTATCACCGGCATAATGGTGTCCTCCTAATCCAGTCTAAACGGTTACCGTAAAGCATCCGAATGTCCTCTAGGCCGAGTTCTATCATAGCCAAACGCTCCAGTCCGCCACCCCAAGCCAAGACTGGATGTTTAATGCCCATGGGCGCCACAACCTCTGGTCTGAAAATTCCCATGCCGCAAAGCTCCATCCACCTTTTAAGTTTTGGATGGTAAACCATGGCTTGGGCTGAAGGCTCCGTGTAGGGGAAGTAGCAAGACCAGAATTCCACTTTTTTCAATCCGAACTTGGCGTAAAAGGTTTTCAGAGTGCCCATCAAATCCCTTAGAGTTACATTTTCGCCGACGACTATGCCTTCAATTTGATGGAATTCAGGAATATTCTTGTAAGTCACCTGCTCGTTTCTGTAAACCCTGTCCACGGAAAACACTTTTATTGGCGGTTTTTTATGTTCGGAAAGATACTTTATGGTCTCAGCCGTTGTGTGGGTTCGCAAAACAAGCCTTCTGGCTTCTTCAGCATTCCACTTGTAGCCCCAACCTTTCGAACCCGTAGTCCAACCGTTCTCGTGAACCTTTGCTACAGCGTTCACAAGCTTTTTTGATGGCAATTTTCCGCGTTTGGGGTTAGCTAAATAGAAAGTGTCCATCATCTCTCTAGCCGGGTGGTCTTGAGGCTGGAATAAAGCATCAAAATTCCAGAAGGCAGTCTCCACAAGGGGGCCGCGAATCTCTGTGAACCCCATCTCCAGGAAAATTTCGCGAGTTCGCTGTATAATCTGTTGCAATGGATGGGCTTTTCCGGGATAAACCACTGGACCGGGTGCTGTGACATCGAACTTTCGAAGTTTAACCTTACGCCATTTTTTGGTTATTATAAGTTCGGGGGTTAGTTGGCTTATTTCCTCTTCAACCTCCACACCTTTTAAGGTAAGCTCCAAGCCTTTCTTTGTGAGCGCAAGTTCGAAAAGCGTTTTTTCTTTGAGTTTGACGAGTTTACGTCTTTTCAAAATGGTAAGGGCTTGGTTTAAGCGTTCGTCAAGTTTTTCTGCTGTTATGCTGCCTTTCGCGGCTAGAAGTTTCAAAAGTTTTTCATCGTCGCCTTCTGGCGGTTTTCTCTTTAAAAACTGCGCTGTTAGGCTGATTGTGCCTTTTTCCTTGTTTATTTCCGCCCAGTCTTTTCTTACAAGCCAGCCTAAGGCTAAGGAGACAATTTCTTGGGAAAGCCCAAGTTTCTTTGGAATTTCTGTTAGGGATATTTCGCCGCCTTCGGTTTGAAGCAAATCCGTGATCCTGCGTTCTGGAAGCTTTTTATCTGCGTAAAGTTTTCCTTCTCTGCTAAGCTTTACAAGAGTCTGCTTTTCCTGCCTAACCTTTAGAAGGTTTTTCTCTTTCAACGCTAGAGCTGCTCGCATGACCGCTGCATGGGACAATCTGCCTTCTTTCACTATCTGTTCTGTTGAAGCCTTGCCTCCAAGCCTTTTCAAGGTTAAAAGCGTATTATACTCTTGTTTTCTGAGCTTAGCCATGTTTTTTCCTTCCTTTATCAGCGTAAACTTTGGGTTTTTGTAATCTAGTTGTCACGTTTATAATAAAAGTATGCGTGTTATAGGCTGTGCAGGGGCGGGAAGAAAACGGGTTTTTTATGTAAATTGGCGATGCATCCCTTCACCATCACCCTATCAAAAGCGTCGAAACACTATTTATACATTATTCCATTTCACATAAAACTTAATACTTTTCAACTTTTCTATAAAAGCAACAATACCGTACGAAGGCGGCACAAGAGTTGACTCACAAAGAGAAAAACGAGATGATTGTAACTCCGTGGGAAGTCAGGGGCAGATTAGACTACGAACGCCTAATCCGCGAGTTCGGAACCCAACCCCTAAACGAAGAGTTGTTGCAGAGAATTGCAAAGCATACTGGCGAATTGCATCTGCAACTGCGAAGAAAACTTTTTTTCTCCCACCGCGACCTAGACGTAATCCTAGACCTATACGAAAAGGGAACAAAATTCGTTCTGTACACGGGCAGAGGGCCTTCTGGCCCAGTACACATTGGACACCTTGTTCCGTGGATCTTCACAAAACATTTGCAGGACAAATTCAAAACTAGGCTTTATTTCCAGATGACTGACGATGAAAAGTTTGTTGTGGAAGACGAACTTAAACTGGAAGAAACGAGAAACTTTGCCTACGAAAACGCTTTAGACCTTATCGCCTTAGGGTTTAAACCCGAAGACACCTTCATAATTTTCGATGTGGAAGACATAGACATCCTCTATGACATCGCCCTAGAAGTTGCAAAACGCATAACCTACTCCACGGCAAAAGCCACCTTCGGCTTTCAAGAAAGCACAAACATAGGATGGATATTCTGGCCAGCCATCCAAGCAGTCCCATGCTTTATCCACATGAAGTTAACTGGCGAAAATGTTCCAGCCTTAATTCCCGCAGCCATAGACCAAGACCCCTACTGGAGAGTAACTCGGGACATAGCTCCAAAACTGGGATACTACAAACCAGCCCAGATTCACTGCCGCTTTCTACCCGGACTGGGTGTAGGCGGGAAAATGAGTGCTTCAGAGCCTGAAACCTCCATTTTTACTTTAGATCCGCCTGAAGTAGTTAAAAAGAAAATATGGAACGCCTTTACTGGTGGAAAACCCACAGTGGAGGAGCAGAGGAAACTTGGCGGCTACCCAAGTGTATGCACCATATTCCAGTATTTCTACTTCCTTTTCGAGGAGGATGACAAAAAGTTAAGCGAGAGAGAAAGGAAATGTAGAAGTGGCGAAATTTTATGCGGCGAGTGTAAGACCGACCTAACGGAAAGGGTTAACAAATTTTTGGTTGAGCATAGAAAGAAAAGGGAAAAAGCAAAAAATGTTGTTGAAAAATATCATATAAAACGCTAAAAGTGGGATGCGTCATGTTGGAAAAAGAAACGGTAAATGTAAGCCCTTCTTCAGCCTATAGGCTTTTACATCCCATGCACACGGTGCTTGTTTCGTGCATAGGCAAAGCTGAAAAACCCAACATCATAACTTTAGCTTGGGCGATGCCCACCTCCATAAGCCCGCCGCTTGTCGCCGTAAGCATAGCCCCCAGAAGGCACTCGCACAGGCTTATTGAAGAAACCAAAGAGTTTGTAGTCAACATCCCAACAATGGAAATACTAAATCAAACTCTTTTCTGTGGCAGGGTAAGCGGCAGAGACCACGACAAGTTTAAAGAGGCAAACCTAACGCCACTGTCAGCAAAAAAAGTGAAACCACCAATAATAAAAGAGTGTGTAGCCCATCTAGAATGTAAGCTTCACAGTCAATTTGCAACAGGCGACCACACAATTTTCGTCGGCGAAATAGTGGAGGCTTATGCCAACAAAAATGCCTTCACAGAAAAGTATAATTTAGAAAAAGCAAGGATGATTTTCCATCTTGGCGGAGATGAATTTGCAACCCTAGAACCCAAGGTTTTCAAACCCAAACTCTAAAACTGGTAGCTTTCTCCAGGCTTCAAAACCACAACACGCGTTTCCAAAGCTTTCTCCTTAACTTTCTCCACAAACTCTTCTGCTGACTGTGCTAACACTGGAAAAGTCTTATAATGCATAGGAATCACAGCCTTAGGTTTAAGAAGCCTCACCGCTTCCGCTGCCTCTCTTGCTTCCATAGTATAGTAGCCTCCTATAGGCAGTAGAGCAACATCAAGCCTGTAAAGCTCGCCAATCAACCGCATGTCTCCAAAAAGCCCCGTGTCGCCAGCATGGTAAACACTCTTTCCTTCCCCTTCGATGACAACTCCAGTAGGCGCTCCTTTTGAAGCAGTGTGAAACGCGTGAACAATCCACAGCTTGACTCCTTGAACTTCCACTCGCCCCCCAATATTTAATCCCAAAACATTTTTAATGCCCTTTTCTTGAGCCATGTTGCCAAGCTCAAAAGTTCCTACAAAAGTTGCGCTGGTTTTATTGCATATAGTGAAGGCATCGCCAAGATGGTCGACGTGGTCATGGGTAACATAAACAATGTCTGCTTCTGTTATCTCCGAAGCCTTAACAGGCGAGGTTGGGTTTCCGTCAAGCCAAGGATCAACTAGAACGGTTTTTCCAGCAATTTTGATTTTGAAGGCTGCATGTCCCAACCATGTTATTTTAGCCATTTTTTCACCTCTTTATCAAACCTTTTAAATATTAACACTGTTAGCGTTAATAAAAATAAAGTGTGAAGTTAATGAGCCGTTACGATGAAGAAGCGCTGGAAAAGTTTCGCCGTTCTGGAAAAATTTTAAGGGAAACAAGAGAAGAAATAAAAGGTTTTGTTCGCGAAGGCACGCCCATAATAGAAATCTGCGAAAAAGTTGAAAGCCTAATAAGGGAAAAGGGTGGAAAGCCTGCCTTTCCATGTAATGTTTCAATAAACGAGATAGCAGCCCACTACACTTCTCCACCAAACGATAAAAAAACAATCCCAGAAAACTCTCTGGTTAAAGTGGACATAGGCGTCCACGTAGACGGCTATGTAACTGACACAGCAGTAACCGTTTGCCTTAACCCAGAATATGTGCCTTTAGTGGAAACTGCAGAGAAAGCCCTTGAAAAAGCCATAGGAAGCATACGCCCAAACATTTCAACTTCAAAACTTGGCGAGATTATAGAGCGAACCATTAAAACGCGAGGCTTCAAGCCTATCTCAAATCTGACGGGGCATCAAGTAGGACGCTATCTGGTTCACGCTGGAACATCCATACCAAACGTTTCACACTTGTCCTTTTCAAAACTTAAGCTTGGAGAAGTTTATGCTATAGAACCCTTCGTCACTACTCCAGATGGCGTGGGAAGAGTTAAAGATGGAGAGGAAGTCACCATCTTCCGTTTTCTAAAGTTAAAATCGGTTAAAAATCCCTATGCAAAGCAGCTTTTAAAACATATTTCTGAAAATTTTAGGACTTTGCCCTTTGCTGAACGTTGGCTCCAAAATGTTGTTCCAAAAGGGTATTACAAAGAGGCTTTTAAAGAACTTTTAACGTCT
>CBETPM010000001.1:0-20115 GCA_965538135.1 Candidatus Bathyarchaeota archaeon | reverse complement strand
AGGGCATAAAAAGGGAAATGTAGTAATAACTTTAGACCATAATAACAAAACCTAACAAAGCGTTGCAGATAACGACGGTGTGCGCGCCAACCTTATAAAGAGGTCTCAAAATCGGACTTTTCAGTTTTGTGCAAAAAACAAGGATTTAAACAAGGTTTGGACCTAACCCCCGTCGCTGTTTTACCAATTAAGACTCATTTCTAGATTGATTTAGACAAAGAATCTTTAGGGGTTAAGTTGTAGAGTTTTCTAGCACACAAGCAAACATTTACTTCTCTTTGCATCTTTTATGTTTTTGGTCCATGCGAAGTCCATTCGGGCACGCGAGCATTTGGAACAGCATCTGCTCTTGGAATGTAAGGTTTTACATCAATTATCGGAGATTCTTCTAAAGCATCCAAACCCTTAACAGTTAAAAAGCAATCTTCAACTTTCAAAAGTTCTACTACGCAGAGACCTATAGGGTTGGGGCGTGAAGGGCTTCTGCAAGCAAAAACTCCCTTTTCCACGTTTAAAGCGTGTCTTCTTGGAAAAACCAGTAAAGTTTGCCTTTCTTTCTCTGTATCGCGTAAGTGAATCCAGTAAAGAACGATTAAGTGAGAAAAATCTTCAATCCCCTTTAATCCAGAACAATATTCTTGAAAAATGCGGATTTGGGCTTTTTCTTCGCTTGCTTTTTCAACAATACCTATAAAACGAAGCTCGCTTTTCATTTTCATAGTTTCCCCCCAATTTTTAAATAAACTCCAACTTTTCCACGGTTTCCATAAAAGCCTTCGATGCATGCAAATCTGGATACTCAACCACAAACGGTGTGTGCCTCTATCTGAGGCTTCACTTGTTTTCTCATCTATAGGTATGCCTCCAAGAAATGGAATACTTGATTCCTCTGTTATCTTTTTGCCACCTCCAGACTGGAAAATTGCCATTTTTGACCCACAGTGGGGACAAACAAAGCCGTTCATGTTTTCCACCACGCCTATAACAGGCATCCCAAGTTCTCTTCCTTTGCATTTTTGTTTTTAGCTTCGTTCATAATATTGCCTCAAGGCAGGTAGTTTCAAGGTATACACCTACTAAATAGTTTTTGCAATAACTCGGAAATTTGTTATTTTGGATATTGATTCTTGATTCATAAGTGTTTTAATTATTTTCATGCAAGCTATTTGGTTGCAGGGTGGAATTGCATGAGCGAACAAATCCTTAAAGCTTGCAAAGAATTAATTGATGATGCAAAAATGTGCTGTGCTGACCTTGTTTTTAAAGAAGTGTGCCTTGAAATTTTGGCGAGAGCACGCCACATCTTAACCGAGAAACAGTTCAAGAAACTGGTTAAGTATGCTTCTGAAAAGATGCAGGAAAAAATTCCCTTTGAGATACAGCAAGAGTTAATGGCACACAGATGAATCGTTCTGTCACTTAAAATTGGTTATTCGCCGTTTAGCGTTTGACAAGGGCGAGGCCATTCCGCCCTGCTGATCTTTATTGGAATAAAATGGGGGGTTAGCCAAGTTTGTATCCTATTTTTCGCAGAAACTCTTTCCTAGACTTTATTTCCTCTTCACCCTCTATTCCTTTGCTTTTGAAACCATCAACTACTCCCATTATCCCTCTGCCTTGCTCTGTTTCTACAATAATCACTTCTAATGGGTTTGCGGTTGCAGCGTAAATTGTGCATACTTCTGGCACTTTCTTTATTTTGTCTAAAACATTTATCGGGTAAGCATTTTTTAAAAATACAATGAAACTGTGTCCACATGCTATTTCAAAGGCTTTTTGCGCGGCTAAATGCCGCAACTCATCGTCGTTTCCTTCATGTCTAACTAGGCATGGACCTGAACTTTCGCAGAAACCGATGCCGAATTTTACATTTGGAACAGAATTTACCAAAGCTTCATAAATATCTTCAACGGTTTTGATGAAGTGTGCCATACCTAAGATTACGTTACAATCTTTTGGTGCTTCAACTTTTACTGCTTCAAATTTCATGATTATCATCTAAATACTGGTTTATTGCGGTGATTCTAAAATTAAATTTTGTTTTCATTCATTTAAAGCAGTAAGCGCCGTTTGTGTTAAGGTTAAATAGTTGTTTTTGGGGAAGGTAAAAGAGGTTAAGCTGGTTAAAATGTAGCTATATGTGAAGAGAAATGTTGGACATTAAACTTATTCGGGAAAATCCAGAGTTTGTGAGAAGCAACTTAGCTAAAAGAGGAGATCCCGAAGTGCTGAGGATGCTTAAAGAGGCAATTGATTATGATGTGAAATGGCGACAAGCATTAACACAGCTTAACAATCTTCGCCATCAAAGAAAAGAAATAACAATAAAAATTGCTGCTTTTAAAAAGGCTAAAAAAAGCATAGACAGCGAGCTTGAAGAGGCTAAAGCCATCGACATAAAAATAACCAATCTGGAGAAAAAAGTAGCTAAATACGAAGAAAAAGTTCGCCTTTGTCTTATGCAGCTTCCAAACCTTTTACATGAGTCTGTTCCAGTGGGTAAAGATGAAAATGATAATGTTCCCATAAGAAGTTGGGGTGAAATCCCAAAATTCGATTTCTCTGTAAAAGACCATATAGACTTGGCCTTAAACCTTGAAATAATGGATATTGAAAGAGCTGGAAAAATTGCTGGAGCCAGATTTTTCTATCTAAAAAGAGAAGGCGTTTTGCTGGATATGGCTTTGATGAATTTCGCTTTAGAAGAAATGTTAAAGAAAGGCTACATGCCAATAGAGCCGCCATATCTGATGCGACGAAAACCTTACGAAGGAGTGGTTGCCCTAAGTGATTTTGAAAAAGACTTATACAAAATCGAAGATGAAGACCTATACTTGATTGCAACTTCAGAGCATCCCATGGCCGCAATGTTTATGGACGAAGTTTTGAAAGCGGAAAATTTACCTCTCAAACTTGTTGGTGTAAGCGCAAACTTTAGAAAAGAAGCTGGAGCTCATGGAAAAGACACCCGCGGAATTTTCAGAACCCACCAATTTAACAAGATTGAACAGTTCATATTTTGCAAACCGGAAGATTCTTGGAAGATGCACGAAGAACTCATAAGCAATGCAGAAGAGCTTGTGCAAAAGCTTGGTTTACCCTATCGTGTTGTGAATGTTTGCACTGGCGATATTGGAACGGTTGCTGCCAAGAAATATGATATAGAGGCTTGGATGCCAGCTCAAAACGCTTACAGAGAGATAATTTCATGTAGTAACTGCACTGATTATCAGAGTAGAAGATTGAATATTCGGTTTAGGGAAAAGGAAGGACAACCACCAAAAGGTTTTGTCCACACTTTGAACTCAACAGCCTTAGCCACAGGCAGAACCATTGTTGCTGTTCTTGAGAACTATCAGCAAGCGGACGGGTCAGTTATTGTGCCGAAAGTTCTGAGAAAGTATATGATGGGCATAGGGAAAATAGAACCTAAACGGTAAAACTTTTAATATGGGATGCTAATTCTGAAGCTACATTCGGAGGATTAAATTGTCTTCAAGAAGAAGAGTGCGAGATAAATGGCGAGGCAAGGCTTGGTACACGGTTGTAGCTCCTCCTTACTTTGGAAACGTTGAGTTAGGAGCTGTTCCTGCGGATGAACCGGAAAAACTTATTGGGCGAGTAATTGATTCCACGCTTTACGATGTTACAAACGATTTTGCCCATCAATACTTGAAAATATATTTTCAAATAATTGAAGTGAATGGGAAAACTGCCAAAACAATCTTTAAGGGGCATGAATATTCACGAGATTATCTGCGAAGCCTTGTTAGGAGAAGAACAACAAAGGTTGATGGCCTATTCAGCGTTACAACAAAGGATGGATATAGAATGCGGGTAGCTGTAGCTGCTTTCACTTTATCAAGGATTAGAACTTCTCAAGAGAGAGAAATACGGGCAATAATGGAAAAGATAATAAGGGAGAAAGCTTCGTCGCTTACACTTGACCAGTTTGCCCAAGAGATGGTTTTGGGTAAGATAGCTTCTGACATTTACAATGAAGCAAAAAGGATATCCCCCTTAAGACATGTGGGTGTCAGAAAATCGAAACTCTTGACACAAATATCTCAACTGGCAACCCAGCAAGCAAAAGAAGCTGCCTAAACCTGACTTTCTAACAGTTTTTTTCCGTATTCATAGCCTTTTTCAAACGCCTTCAAATTCAACTCTTCAGTTCCCTTTGGCACATTTGCTTTAACTGATTTTTTCAAAGCATCCTTATCCACTAAACCAATAACCGCCGAAAAAGCTCCTAACATGACAATATTCGCTACAATTTTTCTTCCAAGTTCTTCTGCAATTCTTGTTGCAGGAATTCTAAAGATTTTAACACCCGTTAATTCTTTTTCGTGAGGTATCATGTCAGCATCCAGAATTATTGTTCCACCCGGTTTTACGTTTTCTGCGTATTCGTTGTATGCATGTTGGGACATAACAACTAGTACGTCGGGTTCCGTGACTTTTGGAAAGTCTATTTCCTCTTCCGCGATGACAACCTCGGATTTGCATGCTCCTCCTCTAGATTCTGGACCGTAGGATTGTGTTTGAACAGCATTTTTTCCTGCGTAGATGCATGCTGCTGCAGCGGTGATTATTCCAGACTTGATGATGCCTTGTCCGCCGAATCCGGCAAACCTTATTTCAACCCGCATATTATCCGCTTCCTTTTCAACACCTTTTAGCTTGTATTTGAGCCATTTTCTCATAAAGCAGTTTTTCATAACACGGTTTTTCTATATCAACAAACTCGCCAACAACAATTCTTTTGGGAGTAATCTCCGCTTTGGCAGGGTCAGAGAAATTTTCTACAACCGAGGCTTTTTTGAACCATTCCATCATCTGGAGCCCTGTTCGCATCTTGTTGCGACGACCAAAAATTTCAGGGCATGGTGAAACAACTTCAATAAAGCTGAAACCTTCTTTTTGCAACATTTTCTTTATAGAATGCGTCAGCCTCCGCACATGAAGAGTAGTCCATCTAGCCACATAAGTTGCGCCAGAAGCTGCTGCTAAATGAACTAGATTGAAGGGATGTTCTATGTTTCCGTAAGGTGTAGTTGTTGTAAGTGCCCCAAGAAGGGTTGTGGGGCCTTGCTGGCCACCAGTCATGCCATAATTGAAATTGTTAGCACAGATTACCTTAATTCCGAGGTTCCTTCTCGCTGCGTGAATAAAGTGGTTTCCACCTATGGCGAAAAGGTCTCCATCACCGCTTATAACAACGACTTCTAAATCTGGATTTGCCAATTTCACTCCCGTGGCGAAAGCTATAGGACGCCCATGGGTTGTGTGAAAAGAGTTAGTGTTCACATAGCCAGCTGCACGACCAATACAGCCTATTCCAGAAACCACTACAAGCTTCTTCAAATCCATTTGTAGCTGATCTACCGCTTGGACAAAACAGTTAAGAATTATGCCGTTGCCGCATCCAGAACACCAAATGTGAGGCATCATGGCTTCTCTTAGATATCTGGAAAGAGGGTGAGATACCTCTGCAACCATTTAACTGTCCCTCCTTATGGCTTCAAAAATTTCCATCGGCGTGTGGGGGTCTTCGCCAAGCTTAGAAAGGAAAACCACTGGAGTTTCTTTAGCAACTCTTTCCACTTCTCGCACTAATTGTCCACAATTCATTTCGGGAACCACAATTTTCTTTGCATGTTCAGCGGCTTTTGCTATATTCTTTTCTGAGAAAGGCCATATGGTGATTGGACGTATAAGACCTGCTTTTATGCCAGATTCTCTAGCCTTTTTTACGGCGCTTAAGGCGGCTCTAGCAACTATCCCATACGCAACAACAACTATGTCAGCATCTTCCACCATAACCTCTTGCACTTTAACTATTTTGTCAGCGTTTTTCCGTATTTTTTCGCAAAGTCTTTTAACAAGCTTTTGCTGAACCTCAGAGCTGGATGTTTTAGGATAGCCATACTCGTCATGTGTCAATCCTGTAGCGTGAAAACTGAAGCCTTCTCCAAAACAAGCCATAGGAGGAACCAGGTCGCCGTCCGGCATGAAAGGTAAATATTTTTCTGGCTGAGTGTTTGGCTTCTTTCTGTTTACTATCTTTATTTTTTCTGCTGGTGGAATGATGACTTTCTCCCACATGTGTCCCACAACTTCATCAGCCAAAACTATTGTTGGAACGCGGTAAGTTTCCGCCAAGTTAAAAGCTTCAATTGTTAGGTCGAACATTTCTTGCACAGATGAAGGAGCCAGCGCGATTATCTCGTAATCTCCATGGGAACCCCATTTAGCTTGCATAATATCCTGCTGCCCTGGAAGTGTTGGCTGTCCAGTGCTTGGTCCGCCACGCATCACGTCTACAATTACACACGGGGCTTCTGTCATAACAGCCAATCCTATGTTTTCTTGCATTAGGCTAAATCCCGGCCCAGAAGTGGCGGTCATAGCTTTCGTTCCAGTGTAAGAAGCGCCGATTACGGCTGCTATGGAGCCGATTTCATCTTCCATTTGAATGTAGATTCCGCCTACTTCTGGCATTCTTTCAGAAAGATGTTCAGCTATTTCCGTTGCTGGAGTGATAGGGTAGCCTGCGAAGAATCTGCATCCAGCAGCTATGGCTCCTTCTGCACATGCTACGTCGCCGTTCATGAAGTGGGTGCCCGTTAACACGGTTCTTTTGTTGTTTCTTTTCATTTTAGCATCCCTTTTCACATGGTTTTTCTAAAACGAAAATTGCGAAGTCTGGGCATACTGATGTGCAAAAGCTGCATATAACACATTTACTCTCATCAACAACTCTTGGAGGATGAACTCCACGAGCGTTTATTTCTTCAGACTCTTCTAAAACTTTTTTCGGACAGTACTCTATGCAATAGCCGCAGCCTTTACACTGATCTGTAATTATGTGGATTTCCGCTTTTGGGCGTTTCACTTTTTCGGCGTCAAGAGGCTTACGCCAAATTTTCTCAGGCATTTCTAACTTCCACCTAAAGCTTTTTGGAAAACCTTCTTGGTTTGCTCAATTTCCTCCGGAGCAACGCTTTCCACTATGGCTTGCATCTCGCGAATTTTTGAAGCAAATCTTTCACCTTCAGCCGCAGAAACCCACAACAGTTGAAGCCTGTCTTTGCGTAAGCCCTGCTTTTCCATGCGTTTCCAAAAAAGTTCCACACGCCTTTGCGTATGATAATTAGCGTTTATGTAATGGCAGTCTCCAGGATGGCAACCAGCCACTAACACTGCTGCTGCACCCCTTGCAAAGGCTCTTTCAATAAATTTTGGGGACACCCGCCCAGAACACATGGTTCTTATTATTCGAACGTTTGGAGGATATTGCATTCTACTAACTCCAGCAAAGTCTGCTCCTGCATAGGCACACCAATTACAGCAGAAGGCTACAATTTTCTTGTCGGCATCCTGCTCTGTTATAGCATCTATCTGTGCGATAATTTGTTCGTCAGTGAAGTGATTTTGGGTTAGAGCGTCAAAGGGGCATTCTGCAGAGCAAGTTCCGCATCCTCCACACGCAGCCTCAACGATTTCCACTCTTTTCAATTCTTTGTTGAGTGTTATTGCGTTGTATGGGCAAACCTTTGTGCAAAGTCCGCATGCCTTACATTTTTCAGCAAAGTATATGGGCGTGAGGGCTTCGACGGTTACTTTACCTTTAGCCATTAAAATTCCCGCTCTGGCAGCAGCGGCACTTGCCTGTGTAACGCTGTCTTTGATGTCTTTAGGGGCTTCAGCACAGCCAGCAAAGAAAATTCCGCCTGTAGCAGCATCTACTGGTCGAAGTTTTGGATGGGCTTCCATGAAGAATCCGTCTTGGGTTCTAGAGAGCGTTAGCAAACGTTGGATTATTTCACTGTCTTTCCTTGGTTCTAAACCTACAGAGAGAATTGCCATGTCAACGTTTATTCTGTAAATTTCCTTTAGCAGCGTGTTTTCGCCGATAAGCCACAAGTTATGTGTCCTTTTATCCTCTATTATCTCCGATGGCAATCCTCGAATGAATTTTACACCTTCTTTTCTAGCTCGTTTATAAAGATCTTCAAAGCCTTTTCCATAAGCTCGAATATCCACATAAAACACGTAGATTTCTGTTTCAGGCCAATGTTCCTTAATTAATAGGCTGTCTTTTATGGTGTTCATGCAGCAAACGTTGCTGCAATAAAGTCTGCCAGTTCTGTCAGAACGTGAACCCACACATTGAATAAAAGCTACGCGTTTGGGAATCTGCTTGTCACTAGGCCTGATTAAGTGTCCGCCAGAAGGCCCTCCAGCATTAATTAACCTTTCAAATTCAAGAGACGTTATCACGTCCGGATATTTGCCATAGCCATAGTTTGGTAAAGCTGAGGGGTCAAACACGTCGGCGCCTGTTGCCACGATGATTGTGCCCACTTCAAGCTCCACGGTTTCGGGTTTCATTTCAAAGTCTATAGCCTGCCTTTCGCATGCTTTTATACATTTGTCGCATACGATTACGCCATCTTTGTTTAAGCATATGTTCATGTCAATTATGTATGTGGATGGAACTGCTTGTGCGAATGGTGTGTAGATGGCATGTCTTGTGGCTAATCCAGCATCAAATTCGTTAGGAGCGGTTATCGGGCATACTTGGGAGCATTCTCCACACGCAGTGCAGTCACTTTTAATGTATCTTGGTTTTTTCAATACCTTTACATGAAAGTTGCCAATGTATCCTTTAACATCGACAACTTCGCTGTTAGTCAACAATTCGATGTTCGGGTGATGTCCTGCTTCAGACATTTTAGGAGCGAGAATACAGATGGAGCAGTCCATTGTTGGAAAAGTTTTATCTATTCTCGCCATCATTCCGCCGATACTTGGCTCTTTCTCCACCAAATAAACCTGATAGCCCGTATCCGCCAAATCCAAAGCTGCCTGTATTCCCGCTACTCCACCGCCTATAATTAGAGCCTTTCTTAAAATTGGCACCTCAATTTCTTCTGCTGGTTGAAGCAGAGCTGCTTTAGCTACAGCCATTTTCACAAGGTCTTTAGCCTTTTCTGTTGCGGCTTTACGGTTGTGAAGGTGAACCCAACTGCACTGTTCGCGTATATTAGCCATCTCAAAAAGATACTTGTTCAATCCGGCTTCTTCACATGCCTTTCTAAAGGTTGGTTCATGCAAACGCGGTGAGCATGAAGCCACAACTACGCGGTTAAGCCTATGCTCCTTAATGTCATTTTTTATCATGTCCTGTCCTTGGTCTGAACAGGTGTAACGGTTGTCTTTCGCTAAAACTACATGAGGTAGAGTTGCAGCAAATTTTGCCACTTCTTCGCAGTCAACGGATCCAGCGATGTTTAAGCCACAATGGCAAACATAAACGCCTATACGAATTTCTTCATCAACTTTTTCAGATTCTACTTTATCTTCTGCCATCTCCAGTTATCCTCCCAACGATTCTAAATATTGTTTAATAGAGTTTGCTGCACGTTTTCCAGCCGCTATCGCCTCAATAACCGTGGCAGGTCCAGAAACAACATCGCCGCCGGCAAAAACGCCTTTCAAACTTGTTTCCATAGTTATCGGGTTTACCCACACTGTGCCATTTTCTTTTATTTCAGTTTCTTTAGGCAGAAATCCCACATCGGGAACTTCACCTACCGCCAAAATAACCATATCAACGTCTTTTTTGAATTCTGACCCCTCAACTGGTACTGGTCTTCTTCTTCCAGTCTCATCTGGCTCACCCAATTTCATGCGAATGCATTCCACTGCCGAAACTTTTCCATTTTTTCCTATGATCTTCTTGGGGGCAATCAGAAATTCTATTTTTACACCTGCATTTTCAGCATCTTTAACTTCCCATGGATTTGCAGGCATTTCCTCTCTAGAACGTCTATACAAAATAGTTACTTCTTCTGCTCCCAGTTCCAGGGCAGTTCGAGCAGCATCAACGGCTACGTTTCCGCCGCCAATAACAACCACTTTTTCTCCAATTTTCGTTATCTTGCCCAAATTAGCGTTCCATAAAAACTCTAGGGCATGAACTACGCCTTCAAAATTTTCCCCCTCAATCTTCAGCCTTTTGCTTTTATGGGTGCCTACTCCAATGAATATTGCATGATAGCCTTCCTTCCATAAGTCTTTAAAACCTAAATCTTTGCCAATTTTTACGCCCGTCTTTATTTCCACACCCAACTCCCTTATAAACTGGATTTCTTTAGCTAACATGCTTTTAGGAAGACGATATTCTGGAATGCATTTTCGGAGCATGCCACCGGCTTCTGGAAGGGCTTCAAAAATTGTGACGCTATATCCGTCTCTTGCGAGTTCAAAAGCCACTGTAAGTCCAGCAGGTCCGGAGCCTATGACGGCTACTTTATGTTTAGAAGCTTTAACCACCTTTTCCTTTTCTTTTAGCGATTCTATGCGCATTTGTTCTATTTTCTTTAGAATATCGTTTTTGTCTATTCCAGAACGTTCAGGATGAAAACAGACTAGGGTTGTTATAGTTGGCAGAGGTATGTTTTTAACGATTTTCTGAAGGGCTATTTTTAAGGGTTCTAGGCGTCCATGTTCTACTGCTTTTGTTTTCACGAAAGAGAGGATTTCAGGCACCTTCAGGCCTTGAGGGCAACGTTTATAGCAGCGATAACACCAAGCGCAAAGCCAAAGTTGATCCAAATTCACTGCCTCATCGGGGTTCAAAAGAATTTTTTCAAGCAAAGCCCTTGGGTTATAATCGTTTGCTAATAGTTCAGCCATGGAACAACTTGCTGTACAAACGCCACATTCAAAACAGTACTTAAGCTTTTCCACATCTAAGAATTTTTTAATGTCTTCTTTAGAGATTATGGTGCTCGTGGTTTTCAAGTGTTTTAGCCCTCTTAGTTTTGAAGGTTCTCATAGATATAAAGGTTTACAAACGTAAAGGTTTAAACATCCTTAAACGAATGCACATTGCTGAGACAGTTTTATAAAAAGGAAGAAACCAAAATTGTATCCAAAATCAAGGAACGTGTAGTAAATGAAAAAAGTTAAAGTATTATTGTACGGAATCGGTGCTGTTGGAAGCCTAATCGCAAAATTCTTGCTTCAAAAAGAAGGAATAGAAATAGTGGGCGCTGTAGATATAGCCAAAGGGAAAATTGGAAAAGACTTGGGAAAGGTTTTGGGCATCGATAAACAACTTGGAATTAAAATTTCAAAAGATGCGGATTCCATTCTTTCAAAAGAAAAGGCAGATGTCGCCATTCACACAACCTCTTCATACTTAAATGACACGTACCCACAAATAGTTTCAATAGTAAAACATGGTGTCAATGTAATTTCTACTTGTGAAGAGCTTTCTTATCCATACTTGACAGAGCCAAAACTGTCTAAGGAGCTTGACACATTAGCTAAGAAACATGAAGCTACAATTTTAGGCACGGGCATAAACCCAGGCTTTCTTATGGACACCCTTGTGATAACACTTACAGCTGTTTGTCAAAAAATACAAAGAATAGAGGTTGCCAGAGTTATGAATGCTGCAACTAGGAGACTGCCTTTCCAAAAGAAGGTGGGTGCAGGCTTAACAGTTGAAGAGTTCCAAGAGAAGATAGCAAACAGGGAAATCACGGGGCATGTAGGGCTTGAACAATCGATTGCTATGATAGCAGACGCTCTAGCATGGAAACTTGACAAAATAGTAGCAGAACCAGTGGAACCAGTTGTAGCCAAAAGGGCTGTTGAAAGCAAGGAAATAAAGGTAAAGCCTGGAAGGATTTCAGGTCTTAAACAACAAGCAAAAGGCGTTATGAACGGAAAAGAAGCCATAATCCTCGACTTTCAAGCCTATATCGGTGCAGAGGAAGAATACGACGCCATAACTATAGAAGGAATACCTGCTGTTAAGCAAAAGATTCAGCCATGTGTGCACGGCGACTTAGGCACAGTGGCAATTGTAGTAAACGCTATTCCAAAGGTGATTAAGGCACCAGCTGGACTACTCACAATGAAAGACTTGCCAGTACCCTCAGCAGTAATAGAAGATATGCGTAAATATGTAAAAGCGTAAGAGCTTATGTGAGCCAGGTTGGTAATTGGTGAAATATAGAGTAAGCATAGACATTGGTGGGACATTCACGGATTTAATTGCCTTAAACGAGGAAATAGGTGTAATTTTAAATATAAAAGTGTCTTCAACCCCAAGAGAACCTGCAAAAGCAGTTATCAGAGCACTACGTGAATTTCTCGGAAAAACCAGCGATGCAGAAGTTTCAGTTATCATTCATGCCACAACAATAGCCACAAACGCTTTGCTTGGTCAATTAAGCCTAGAATTACCTAAAACAGCGCTTATAACCACAAAGGGTTTCCGCGACATAATCGAAATTGGGAGACAACGTCGCCACGAACTCTACAACCTTTTCATACAAAAACCACGCACACTTATTCCACGAAGACTACGCTTTGGAGTTGAGGAACGCATAGGACCAAAAGGAGAAATTCTCACACCTCTCGATAAAACACAAGTTGAAAGTTTTATACCACAGTTAAAAAGCGAAAACATCAAAGCTGTAGCCGTTGCCCTACTGTTCTCTTATATAAACCAAAAACACGAACGCGAAATCGGAAAAATTATTAAAAGATCACTGCCAAAAATTCACGTTTCTCTTTCCTCCGAAGTCGCACCAGAATACAGGGAGTATGAGCGAACGAGCACAGCAGTTGTAAATGCTATTCTAATGCCCATAATATCCAAGTACCTTAACGAACTGCAGAGGAAAATCAGAAAGCTAGGGATAAAGGCTCCATTTTGCGTAATGAAATCAGATGGAGGAATAGCTACAAAAACCATTGTTTCAAAAAAGCCTGTAAGCATAGTTGAATCTGGCCCAGCAGCTGGAGTAATAGCTTCAGCCTTTTATGGAAGATTGCTAGGAATTGGAAATATCTTAAGCTTTGATATGGGTGGAACAACAGCCAAAGCTGGAGCTATAAAGGAAGCTAAACCAGAAATTATAAGCGAATACGAAGTTGCTGGAAAAGTTCACAGCGGAAGAATAATGAAGGGAAGCGGCTACCCAGTAAGATATCCCTTCATAGACCTAGCTGAATGCAGCGCTGGCGGAGGGACGATCGCTTGGATAGATGAAGGCAAAGCGCTACAAGTTGGTCCAATCAGCGCAGGAGCAGAACCAGGTCCAGCTTGCTATGGCAAAGGTGGAAAACAACCAACGGTTACAGATGCAAACGTTGTGCTTGGAAGACTCAATCCAAAGTATATGCTTGGCGGAGAAATGAAAATTTACCCGAAACTTTCGGAGAAAGCAATTTTAAAGGAAATTTGTAAAAAAATAAGGTTAGAATTAACTGAAGCGGCAGCTGGAATTATTAAAATTGCAAATTCAGCCATGGCAAAAATCTTAAGGATAGTATCTGTGGAACGTGGCCACGACCCAAGGGATTTTGTTTTGATGTGCTTTGGCGGGGCAGGACCGATGCACGGTTGTGCTTTAGCTGAAGAATTAAATATTACAAAAATAATCGTTCCACAAAATCCAGGTTTATTCTCTGCCTATGGACTGTTAGCTGCTGACTTTCAGAATACTCTTGTAAAGGCAATCATGAAGTTAATTGATAAAGTAGACGTGAAGAATGTTGAGGCTGACTTTCAAAAGCTAGAGCTTAAAGGAGCCAAACTGCTGGAAAAGCAGCACATTCCAAAAATGAATATGCGTTTTATTCGCGAGATGGATTTGAGATATTTTGGGCAAAGTTATGAATTGACAATCCCAACATCCGAACAGTTAACCACAGAAACTTTACGCCAGACAGTGGAAGAATTCCACAAAAAACATATGGCGATTTATGGCTATGCGGTAAAAGAAGAACCCGTGGAACTAGTAAATCTTAGACTTATCACTGTAGGACTTATTAAAAAACCAAAACTTAAAGAGGAGGCCTTAAGGGGAAGAAAAACACCAAAAGGTATTTTTTGAAAAAGACAACTGTTACATTAAGACCTCTATTTATAAGCGGGAAAAACTGAAGGCGGGAAACAGGGTTGATGGTCCATCTGTTATCGAACAATATGACGCTACTACTGTTGTTTATCCAGACTGGACCGCTTCAATAGATAAATTTGGAAACATGATTCTTTCAGTAGAGAATGGAGGAAATTAATGCCGCTAGATCCAATAACTGTTGAAGTCATAAAAGGAGCTTTAACCTACGCAGCCGAAGAAATGGGAATAGTTCTAAGAAACTCTGCATATTCCCCGAACATTAAAGAGCGAATGGACTTTTCATGCACACTCTTCGACCATAAAAAACGTTTAGCCGCTCAAGCAGAACACATTCCAGTTCATTTAGGTTCAATGCAACTAGCCGTGCAAAAAGGACTCAAAAAATTCGGCGGAAAACTTGAAGACGGTGACATGATATTATTCAACGACCCATATATAAGTGGAACCCATTTGCCAGACATAACGCTCATTTGCCCCATCTTTTATGAAGACAAAATAATTGCGTATTCAGCGAACAAAGCCCATCACTCTGATGTGGGCGGAATAGCTCCTGGAAGCTGGGCTGGTGATGCAACTGAAATTTATCAGGAAGGGATCGTTATCCCGCCTGTAAAGTTTGTTAAAGGAAAAGTTATCGACAAAGAAATTGCAAACATCCTGTTAAGTAACGTTAGGACGCCAAGAATTAGAATCGCAGATTTAAGGGCGCAAATGGCTGCAAACCTTCTCGGCAAACAACGTATTTTGGAACTTGTCGATAAATATGGCGTGAAAACTTTGCATAAGGCTATGGAAGAATTTATGAACTATTCTGAAAAGCGAATGCGAATCGAAATAAGCAAAATGCCTAAAGGAAGATGTTCAGCCGAAGATTATCTTGAGAACACCGGAACGAGCAACAGGAAAGTAAAAATAAAAGTCACAATAACGGTTAGGACAAGCCAGCTATTCATAGACTACACGGGAACCGATAAGCAAGTAGAAGGTCCAGTTAACGCGGTTCTAGGTGTAACTCTATCTGGAATTTATTACGTTTTAAAATGTTTAACAAGCCCATCCATACCAATGAATGATGGATGCTACAGACCAATAGAAGTTTATGCGCCAGAAGGCACGCTGATAAATCCGACTCCACCCGCTCCAGTGGCTGGTGGTAATGTGGAAACTTCTCAGAGAAATGTGGATGTGTTGTTAAAGGCTTTTGCTCAAATACTTCCTGAAAAAGTTTGTGCAGCATGTCAAGGAACAATGAACAATATTACAGTGGGCGGAATAAACCCGAATGACGGTAAACATTGGACTTTCTACGAAACAATAGCCGGAGGATTCGGGGGCAGAAAGGGAATCGACGGAGTGGACGCTGTGCATTCTCATATGACAAACACAATGAACACACCTATCGAAGCCATAGAATTAATCTACCCAATACGTTTCCTAAAATACGAACTGCGCGAAGACAGTGGGGGACCGGGAAGATGGAGAGGTGGAGTAGGTTTGGAAAGAAGTTGGATGCTACTGGCTCCTTCAGCCACATTATCGGTGCTTGCCGAAAGAACAAAAACATTGCCATGGGGATTATATGGTGGAAAACCAGGAGCTAAGGGCGAATACTACATTATAAAGCCTAATGGAAAACGAATAAAACTAAAGTCTAAGTGCACGGTGAAAATCGAGAAAGGCGACACATTCCTCGTAAAAACACCCGGTGGAGGAGGCTACGGAAAACCATTAGAACGGAATCCTGAGCTTGTTCGTCGCGACGTATTAAATGGACTGGTTTCGCCTGAATCAGCCAAAAAGGATTATGGCATAATAGTAAATTCTTCTACCATCGAAAAGATTAGACGAGAACACAAACGCTAAGCATTTAGAGTATTTTCACAAATATTGATTTAATGGTGGATAAAAGTTGGCTAAAGTTGGAGTTCATAAAAAAGGAGAGTTCTGGCTTTCAGATGTGATAAAAAATGTGAAGAAAAGAGAGGATTTTCAGAAGGCCGGGGCTATCGCTTTGTTTATCGGGGTAGTTCGCGGAGAAACACTCAAAGGTGAGAAAGTTCGCAAGTTAGAAATAGAAGCTTATGAAGAAAAGGCAAACGAAGTCTTAGCAGGGATATGTGAAGACTTAAAGAAAAAGGAAGGAATTGTGGATGTTCAAATACACCATTTTTTGGGCGAATTCAATGTTGGCGAAGAGTTAGTCTATGTTCTGGTGGCTGGAGGACACCGCAAAAATGTTTTTCCAGTTTTAGAAAAAGCAGTAGAACGCTACAAAAAAGAGGCACCCATTTTTAAGAAAGAGTACGTATTGAATGAGAGAGGCAAAATGAACGCATATTGGACAACGGAAAAATAGAAAACACAGTATAAAACGAGCTTAAAGAAAATTATAAATCGTTTCTAGGGTAAATGTGAGAAGGAGATGTTAAGTTTGGAAAGGAAAAGTTATGCCTGGTTTGAAAGAAGGCGAAGAACTAAAGCCTTGGATTTAGCTCAGGAACAAATAATTAAGGCACTTGACACGGTAACTTTGCTTCATCAAGCAACCGAGCAGATGGTGAAAGCCGAAAAGAACAAAGCCGTACGAAGCATAGACAATATCTTTAAAGTGGAGAAGGAAGTGGACAGCCTCCGCACAGAAGTTTTCAAGGAACTTTCAAAAGGGTCAGCCTTGTTTGCAGACTACCGCGAAGATTTAATGCACCTTGTAAAAAGACTTGACACACTAGCAGATCACGTTAAAGATGCAGGAAGATGCATCAAAATGCTTGTTGACGCCCAGATCCCAAAAGAACTATGGGAAAGCGTAGTTGAAACCACATCAAAACTCGTTGACTGTGCTAACGCGTTGCGTGGAAGCATCGAAAAAATAACGGCAAATCCATCCGGTGCAATAGACGGCGCAAGAAAAGTTGAGCAGATAGAGCGGGAACTAGACGAAGGATATCTCAAAACAAAATCTTTGTTTGTGAAATACGGCGATCAAGTAAACAGCGGAACCATGGTCATATTTGATGACTTGGTAGAATTTATCGAATATGCTGCGGATATGTGTGCTGATACAGCCGATTACATTGTGATACTTGCAAGTAGAGAATAAAAAAGCGTTAGAACAAAAATGTTACTTGTTCAAATTTCCGACTTGCATTGCGGTCCAATGTTTCGCAAAGAAAGCCTACGAGGCGCCATCAAAGAAATTAACGCGTTATCTCCAGATGTTGTTCTAATCACAGGGGACTTGACAGAGAATGGGCTAATATCAGAGTTCCAAACCGCTTCTAAAGAACTGAAAAATTTGAAAGCAGAGAAAATTTTGTATGTTAGTGGTAATCATGATTACCGATCCACGGGCTACTTACTTTTCAAAGAGTTTTTCCCCTTCTCACAAGTAACCGAGATGGATGACGTGGTTATTACTATTCTTAGCTCTGCAAGACCGGACAGAGACGACGGCGAAGTTGGTCACAGACAAAATTTATGGCTTGAAAGCACTCTTGAAAAATACAAGGATAAAGTGAAAATAGTAACCATACACCACCATATTATCCCAGTTCCAGACACTGGCGCAGACCAAATAACCATAGTGGACGCCGGAGATGTCCTACGGAGCTTGATAAAATCAAAAGTAAACTTAGTCCTATGTGGGCATCGTCACCGACCATGGCGATGGAAAATTGAAGATATGCTTGTAGTCCACGCGGGCAGCGTTTCATGCGAAAAACTGCGAGGATTTTTCTGTAATTCTTACAATGTTGTAGAAATAGAAAAGAAGAAAATTGATGCCAAGCTTAAGATTGTTGGCGGAAGCTACGTGAACTTTGAGGAAATTGTTAAAAGAAGAGAAATTTTGCAAGAATCGGACATTTCACAATACAGCGATTCTTTGGCACGTTAAAGGCAACTTTTTAACTTTTGAATTTTTCACTTATCGAAATTTGGAAACAAATTTAGTGCGGGGGGTGGGATTTGAACCCACGAACCCCTACGGGATAGCCGCCTCAGGGCTACGCCTTTGACCTGGCTTGGCAACCCCCGCTTTTCGTTGTCTGGTTTATTTTCTAATTTGTGGTTGAAATTAAATCTTGCTTTGTAGCGACTGTGAAAAGATAGAAAAATGAGGTGTAGTTAGATGAGGCGAAAATCTTCTTTTACTGTTGTTAGAACTACATGAGTATTCGTTCTTTCCACGTAGGGTAATGCTAGGAGACGTTTGGTGAACTTGCTTAGTTCTTCTCGGCTTTTAAATTTGGCTATTATAATGGCGTCTACTAGGCCTGTTACATCGTACACGCAGCAAACATTGGGTAGCCTTGCAATTTCGTTTTCTACTTCCAGAAGTCTTCCTTTGGAGACTGTGATGTCGCAGACTACTGTTAATTCATATCCCATTTTTTCATGATCCAGCAAAGCGGAATAGCCCTTAATTATGCCTTCGTTTTCCATCCGTTTTATTCTCGCTAATACAGTGCCTACCGAAACTTTGCATCGTTCAGCTATTTGCCTCGAAGATAGCCTTGCGTCTGATGATAGGTTTTTCAATATTTTGACATCTGTTTCGTCTAGCTCCATGCTAATCACTTCTGAAATAAACATTCATTTAATAATGGCTATTAATATTTAACGTTTGTCGTTTTTTATGTCAAAAAGATTTTTATACATACACAAATATCTTTAATTGTTGTAAGTTTGTTAAATAGTGAGGCGCTATGACAAACAGTAACTTTCAGTTAAGCCAAAACTTTGAAACCTATATGAAATTAATAAAAAACGCAGATTATGCCCTGTTGCACTTCACCGATCTATTGGGACTTCTAAAGGGCCGAACAATTCCAGCCGAAGAAGTTGAAAACACGTTAGCAGAGGGGGTGTGTTTTGATGGCTCTTCCATCATAGGCGGAGTTGGAATAGAAGAAAGCGACATGGTTATGAAGCCAGACCTAAACACTTTCACCGTTTGCCCATACAACTTTTATAACAAAAGCGTTGTAAGCTTCATATGCGATATCCACTACCCGGACGGAAAACCCTTTGATGGCGACTCAAGACATATATGCAAAAAGACAATAGAAAAAGCAGCCGCAGAAGGATACGAACCTACAGCAGCAGCCGAACTAGAAGTCTACTTAGTTCAGAAAAACGATAAGGGAGAAATATATCCCGTTGAAAACCACTTAATTGACAGGCAAAGATATTTTGACATAGCCCCCGGCCGCGACGTAACCGAACCATACAGGATGGACTTGTCAAGCACTTTGACAACTATGGGAATAACTGTAGAAAGAATGCATCACGAAGTTGGTTCAGCTCAAAGTGAAATTACATTCAAATATTCGGGTCCAACAACCACTTCAGACAACATAATGCGATACAAGTTTGCAGCCAAGGCGGTGGCAGACAAAAAATATGGTTGGATAGCCACTTTCATGCCGAAACCTTGGATAGACAAGGCTGGAAACGGCATGCACGTACACCTAGGCCTCCTTGACAGCAAAAAGGGTGAAAACTTGTTCTTTGACCCTAAGGGCTACGCGCATATTTCACAAAACTGCCGCTATTTCATAGGCGGACTTTTAGAACATGCACGAGCCTTATGCGCCATCGTAGCACCTACAGTAAACAGCTACAAAAGACTGGTTCCAGGGTATGAAGCGCCGGTTTATGTTACATGGAGTAAGAGAAACCGTTCAGCCCTCATACGGGTACCGGACTTTCATGGAAAAGAAAAGGAAGCAAGAATAGAGTTTAGATGCCCGGATCCCCTTTGCAATCCTTATTTAGCATATGCCGTAATATTTGAAGCTGGACTTGACGGAATTAAAAAGAAGATTGAGCCGGGTGATCCTGTTGACACTAATGTTTATCGCCTTAGTGAAGAGCAACGTAAAAGGCTTGGAATAGAGGTTTTGCCTACATCCCTTAAAGAAGCTTTAGATGAGTGGGGTAGTGATGAAATTTGTATAAGAGCCATAGGCAGAGAAAATGCGGAAAAATATGTGGATCTTAAAACTCAAGAATGGAAAGAATATGAACAGCATCAGAGAAGCGAAATTACCATGTGGGAGCTGCAGAAATATCTCTACGCATAAAATAATAAGTTTAAATATCTCTTTTTAACTACGAACTTAATTCCTAAAGAAGAGAAGACAATGAAATACGACAC